>CAJBXY010000001.1 GCA_903959665.1 uncultured Solirubrobacterales bacterium
CCGTCGCGGCAGACGACGGTACGGATGTGGATGCAGGTGTCAAGGTCGCCGGCGTAGCTGAGATAGCCGATCGCGCCGCCGTAGCCGCCGCGTTTGACCGGCTCGACCTCGTCGATGATCTGCATTGCGCGAACCTTCGGTGCGCCCGAGAGCGTCCCAGCGGGAAGGATTGCGCGGAGCGCGTCGAGCGCTCCAACCTCGGGGCGCAGCGTTCCGGAGACCGAGGAGACGATGTGCATCACGTGCGAGTAGCTCTCAACCTGCATCAGCGAGTCAACGACTACCGAACCGTACTCGCAGACGCGGCCAAGATCGTTGCGGCCAAGATCGACCAGCATCACGTGCTCGGCGCACTCCTTCTCGTCCGCGAGCAGACCACTCGCGAGCTCGAGATCCTCGGCCGCGGTAGCGCCGCGCGGGCGAGTTCCGGCGATCGGCCTGGTCGAGGCAGAGCGGCCGCTCACGGTCAGCAGCGGTTCAGGGCTGGCGCCAACGACTTGGAAGTCGCCGAACTCAAGGAAGTACATGTACGGGCTCGGATTTACGACGCGCAGGCCACGGTAGATAGAGAACGGATCAACCTCCAGCTCGGCGGTCCAGCGCTGCGACGGGACCACTTGGAAAGCGTCGCCGGCGTGGATGTAGTCGACGATCTTGGCAACGACATCCTCAAACTGCTCGCGCGTGAAGTTCGATTCAAACTTCGGCGCTTGACGCTGCGGCCCGGGCGGCTTGAGCGGCGGCAATGGGCCGTCAAGCAGCGCGCGAACCTCAGCGATCATGGCGGCAGCCTCCTGATAGCTCGCGTCGCTCAGCTGGCCCTCCTCGGCGACGGCGTTTACGAGGATCGTCAAGCTGTGGCGCAGGTGGTCGAAGATGACCAGCACGTCGCTGCGCATCAGCGCCATGTCGGGCAGGCCGAGCTGATCACGGTTGGGCTCAGCGAGCGGCTCAACTGTGCGGACGAGGTCATAGCCGAAGTAGCCGACGAGCCCGCCGGCGAATGGCGGCAGATGGTCGAGCGGCGCTTGGCTGAGCCGATCGAGCATTGCGGCCGCGATTGCGTAAGGGTCGCCGCCGTCGGCTAGCTCCCAGCGCAGCACTTGTCGTGGCCGTATCCCAATGAAGCTGTATCGCCCCATCCGCTGGCCCTGCTCGGCCGACTCAAGCAGGAAGGCCGGCTCCGAAGGCGCCGCTGCGCGCAGCTTGAGGAAGGCAGATACCGGCGTCTCGCAGTCGTCGATGAACTCGTGGCGCAGCGGGATCAGCGAGTAGTCGGCCGCTAGCCGCTTCGCCTCCTCGAGCGATGGTTCGAGCGTCAGCGCGTTTTCGGCGGCGCTCATCGCGCGGCCCCGGAGAGCGTTCGCGCGGCGCGCGCAGTGGCGGCCGCTGGCGCTGGGATTGGATCAACGAACTGCGGTGCAGCCTGGTTCAAATACCAACCGAAGGCGCGGTCGACGATCCGTTGACTGCCGATCAGCGAAAGCAACGCCGTCAGCATCCGTGGTGGCAGCGCAGGGATCAGCCGCTGCAGCGCCAGCGCGATTGCAAAGGGCCGTTTGTGCGCGCTGTTGAAGCGCTCATACGCGATCAGCGCCGCGGAGCGATCGCTGCGCCCCTCGAGAACTGCGCGCAGCTCACGGCCGCAGGCGATCCCGAAGTAGAAAGCCGTCCTAATTCCTTCGCCCGAAAGCGGGAAGCAGTGGCCGGCGCTATCGCCAGCAAAGAAGATCTCGTCCTCGGTTCCCTTGCGCAGCCGATGAGGAAACCAATTGCCTTGGTAGCGAACGGCGTCACGATCGAGCCGCCCGGCAAGCTCAACGGTCGGTTCCTTCACGTGCTCAGCGGGGTCGTATGAGCCGACGCCGATCCGTGCCTCATCGCCGGCCGGAACGCGCCAGCCATAGCCGCGGCGGACGATTCCACGCTCAACCCAAATATCGAGCGCGTCGCCGGAGCCGTCGTGTTCAGGGTGGACTTCGAGCCCGCGCGAGAGCGGTGCCTTGGGAGGCTGGTAATGGGGGCTGCTCAGCACGCGCCTCCAGCCGAGCGCGTCTACGACCAAAGGCGCCGAGATCGTGCCGCGGTCGGTTATCACGTCGATCGTGCCGTCTGCCTGTCGCTCGCCAACCGATTCGACCTTCGCCGTCTCAAAGCGCGCCGGCCCGCATTGATCCCAAAGCAGCAGGCAAAGCTGGCGGTAGTCGAACGACGACCAGCTCCATGGCAGGCGGTAGCGGACGCTCCCACGTGGAGTCGTGAAACTCATATACGGGAGCTCCTGTTTGATCGAATCGCTTAGCCCCAGGGCCTCAAGCCAAGGCGTTGGACAGGCACAGGCCGAGGTTTGCCGCTCGCCAATCTCGTAGCGGTCAACGACCAGCACGTTGGCGCCGCTATCGGCCAGCTCTCTTGCTACCGCAAGTCCGGCGAAGCTCGCTCCACAGATCAGGACCTCGGCGCGCGTTCCCTCGAGTGAGGTTCGCTGCGCGCCACGTGAGGTCGCGCGGACGGTCACGAAACCAGCGCCCAGGAGGACGCGCCAACGGCCTCCCACGGACGCAGGCGGCTGGAACGGGTGACTACGTCGTAGCCGTTCTCTTCGACGCGGTCAAGAACCTTCAGGTAGACGGCACGGGCGACTTTGATTCCAGGGCGCACAGGAGCGGGAAGCAGCTGCCCGAGCCCTGCGCTCTCGGCGAAGAGCGCCCGCGCTCTCTCGACCTGTTGGGCGATGTGGTTGCGCAGCGCCGCGCTGGCAGTCTTCTCGTTGAGGTCACGCTCATGCAAGCCGGGCAGATAGATCCGCCCCATCTGCCAGTCGATCGGCACGTCGCGAATGAAGTTGGTCAGCTGGAAAGCCACGCCGAGCAGACGCAGCAAAGCAATTGCGCTGTCGGGAGCGTCCAACAGCGGCGCCGCGACCGGGCCGACCGTCGCGGTTCCCTGCATGTAGTGGTCGAGCTGCTCTTGGCTGCGCATCCGCACGCGCTCATCGCAGTCGGCGCGCATCGACTCCATGTAGTCAGGCAGCAGCTCCAGCGGCATCCCGTAGCGCGGGCCGGCGTCAACGAGAGCGCCGATCACCGGATGGATTGAATAGCCCCGCTTGAGGCCCTCTTCGAGCTCTCTCTGCCAGGCGTCGAGCGCAGCGCGGCGCTGACCATTAAGGCCGGTGTTGTCGGCGATCTCGTCGGCGCCGCGAACGTAGCCGTAGAGCGCGTAAAGAGCAGGCCTACGCTCGGGCGGAAGGCACGCGGTAGCGGCAAAATAGGTTGGGTCATGGCGCAGCTGCATGCGCCGACAGCTGCGGTAAGAATCGTTGACAACCTTGTTTGGACTGAAACCCACGCCCCTACCGTAGACGGCCGAGTGAAAAATCAGCAACACGACATTCTAAATTGCGAGCTGATCGTCGTCAGCGGCAAGGGCGGCGTTGGCAAGACGACGATCGCGGCGGCGCTGGCTTTGGTCGCGTCGGCTGAGAAGAAGCAGACGATCGTCTGTGAGGTTTCAGGCCAGCGCCGCATACCAGCGCTGATCGGCCACCCAACCGCTGGGGCGCCCGGCAGCGAGGAGCAGCTTGCCCCGGACCTTTGGGCGACGACGATCGACCCCGAGCTGGCGCTCGTCGAGTGGGCAGGGAAGCTGATTCGCCCGCGCGCCCTGCTCGACCTTGCCGTCCGCTCGAACAGCTTCGCCGGTTTCATCAACGCAGCGCCCGGCGGCCGCGAGCTGCTGACGATCACGAAGGCCGCCGAGCTCAGCCGCGACGAACGCTGGGACGACGACGCCGATGGATACGAGCTGGTGATCCTCGACGCGCCCGCCTCAGGGCACGGGCTGGCAATGCTGAAGACGCCAACGACCTTCGCCCAGATCGCTCGCGTCGGCCCGATCGCAAACCAGGCCCGCGAGGTCGAAGCGCTGCTCGCCGACGAGCAACGCTGCAAGATTGTGCTGGTCTCAACGCTCGAAGAGACGCCGGTCAACGAGACGCTTGAGCTGCAGGCCGCGCTGTCCGCGCAGCTGGGCCGTGGCGCCGACCTGATTGTCGCCAATGGTCTGATCGAAGACGGCCTCGGCGGCGGCGAGATCAGCGAGCTGGAAGCCGTCAGCGCCGTCGATCCGATTGCCGTCGCAGCGATCGCTTCAAGAAACTCGCGCTCGCTGCTGCAGCAGGATCAGCTGCGGCGCCTGCGCAGCGGCGCCCAGTGCCCACTAATCGTGCTGCCCGCAATTACGAGCCACGCCGTTGGCCCCGACGAGCTCCAGCAGCTAGCAAGCCTGCTGGCGGCAGCGCTCGCGCAGCGCAGCTAAGGGCTCAGTCGATCCCAAGCCGGTCGAGCAGCCCCTCGTCGGTGCGCCAACTGCGACGGACGCGAACCGAAAGGTCAAGGTGCACCTGCGAGCCGACCCGCTTTTCGATCTCAGCGCGGGCGGCCGTCCCAATCGCGCGCACCATCTTGCCGCCACGGCCGACAAGGATTCCCTTCTGCGATTCGCTCTCGACCCAGGCCAGCGCGCGAACCCGCAGCAGCCCCTCACGCTGCTGCTCAATCTCCTCAACGACGACCTCGACCGCGTGAGGGAGCTCTTGGAAGGTGCGACGCAGGATCTGTTCGCGGATCAGCTCGGCCAGTTCGATCGCCAGCGGCTGATCGGAGAGATCATCGACGTCGAAGAGGAACGGGCCTTCAGGCATCAGCTCAGCGAGACGCGCGACCAGCGGCTCAACGCCTTCGCCGGTCTTGGCCGAGATCGGAAATATTTCAGCGTCTAAACCGAGCTCCTCGGCCGCCAATAGCGACGTCATCGTGCGCGAACGGTTCAGCCGATCGCCCTTGTTCACGGCGATCAAAACCGGCTTAGAACTGCTCCCCAGCAGCTCCGCGATGAAGCGGTCGCCGGCGCCGACGCCCTCCTCGCCGTTGAGCACGAAGAGGACCGCGTCGCTGTCGCTTAGTTCGCGTTCAACACGCCGCTGCATCCGTTCGGTCAAAAGGTCGCGCGGCCGCTGGAATCCGGGGAGGTCGACCATCACAAGCTGAGTTTGGCCTCGCATCGCGATTCCGCGGATTGCCCTGCGCGTGGTCTGCGGCCGGTCGGAGACGATCACAACCTTCTCGCCGATGATCTGATTAACGAGAGTCGATTTTCCGACGTTTGGCCGTCCGGCCAGGCCGACAAAGCCAGCCTTCGTCACCACGAGCAGATCTCGCCCTGCAGTGCCAACATCTCGCCGTCGTCGGTCTCGTGGTCCATGCCGACGAGGTGGAGCGCGCCGTGGACAATCGCTTCACGCAGGTCTTCTGTCATCTGCGGGCAGATGATGATGTCGCCGAGCTCACGCGGACCGCTGCCGTCGTCATCGCCGTCAACCGGGAAGGAAAGCACGTCGGTTGGGCCATCTTTGCCGCGGTGCGCGGCGTTCAGCTCGGCGATCCTCTCCTCGCCGACGAGCTCAACCGCGACGTGGCCTTCTTCGATCCCAGCTGAGGCGAAGGCGAGCGCTAGCAGCCGATCCACCTCCGGCTCAGGGAGATGGCCGGCGGCCAAATCGGCGCCGATGTAATCGAGCTCAATCATCGGCCGCGCAACTGCTTACGCCTTGCGGCGTTCGCGTTCGGCCTTCAGATCCGGAGCAGAGCGCTCAGCGAAGGCACCGTAAGCCTCAACGATCCGCTGAACGAGTCGGTGGCGAACGACGTCGTCGGCGCCGAAGCGGACGAAGTCGATTCCGTCGATTTCGCTGAGCACATCGGCCACTACGACAAGCCCGGACTGTTGATCTTTCGGTAGGTCGATCTGCGTGATGTCGCCGGTCACGACCATCCGCGAGCCAAAGCCAAGCCGCGTCAGGAACATCTTCATCTGCTCGGCGGTGGTGTTCTGCGCTTCGTCGAGAATGATGAATGAATCGTTGAGCGTGCGGCCGCGCATGAAGGCCAGCGGCGCGACCTCGATAATTCCGTTCTGCAGATACTCACTGACCTTCTCCGGGTCGAGCATGTCGTTGAGCGCATCGAAGAGCGGCCGCAGATACGGGTCGATCTTGGCCATCAGGTCACCAGGCAGGAAACCGAGCCGCTCGCCGGCCTCAACTGCCGGGCGCGTGAGGATCACGCGGTTGACTTCGCCGCGCGAGAGCGCTGCCGCTGCCATCGCGACGGCAAGGAAGGTCTTGCCGGTGCCGGCCGGGCCAATCCCAAAGGTGACCGTGTTGCTGCGCACCGAGTCGACGTAACGCTTCTGGTTTGGAGTCTTCGGCGCAACCTTGCGCCCGCGGTGGCTCCAGACGACGTCGCCGAGCACGGCCGCCGGTTTGACCTCCGCTTTTAGCGAGCCGGTCACGGAGTGGACGGTCTGCTCCTCGAGCTGGTGGCCGCCATCGGCGAGTCCGGCCATTTCGGCGACGATCGTCGACGCGGCGGCGACGGCCGCATCTTCACCATCGAGCGTGACGATGTTTCCGCGCACGACGATCTGGCAGTCGAGTTCGGCTTCCAACCGCCTCAGTACTACGTCCCCCGTACCGCAGAGTGCGCTCGCCGCTTCGTTCGAGAGCTCAATCGTCTGCCGCATCAGCCGCTTAGCGCCTCCTGGGCGATCGACGAGACGCGCTTGCCATCGGCCTGACCGGCAACTTTGGCCATCGCCGCCTTCATCACCTGCCCGGTGTCCTTCGGCCCCTCGGCGCCGGTTTCGGCGATCGCGGCGGCGACGATCTCGCGCAGCTGGTCGTCGCTGAGCTCGGCCGGGAGGTACTGCTCGATAATCGCAGCCTCGGCCTCTTCGCCATCAGCCAGTTCAGGGCGCCCAGCCTCGCGATAAGCCTCGGCGGCTTCAAAGCGGCGCTTGCGCTCGCGCCGGAGAACGGCGAGCTCGTCACCGTCGCCCTCTTTGGCGTCTTTTTGAAGCTCCGAGAGGATCAAACGCAGAGCGGAAACCCGCTCCTTGTCGCCGGCCTTCATAGCCGTCGTAATTTCGCTCTTAAGTGTTTCGCTGATCGGCGCTGCGTTCATCGATTGCCGCTTACGCTACTTCCCGGCGCTGTCAGCGACGTAGGCCGATACTGCATCGATCTGGGCTTCAGTCAAAACGTCGGCGAAGGCTGGCATGCCGCCACCCCCGTTGGTCACCTTGGCGTTGACCGTCGCCTCGTCCGGCGCGATGCTGTCGAGGTTCGGCCCGACTTCGCCGGTTGAGCCTGCCGCGGCGAGCGTGTGGCACTGCGCGCAGTTGGAAGCGAACACTTTTTCGCCCTCGGCCGAGGCGACCGTTGTCGTTGAAGTGGTCGTGGCCGGCGCGGCAGTGGTTGTCGACGAGCTCTCAGAGGAGCTCGAGCCGCAAGCGGCGAGGCCAAGCGCAGCAGCAGCTAGTGAGATCGCAATTGGGGCGCGGAGAGTTTGCATCAGCCCAGTCTACGCGAGATTGTCGCCGGAGTCGTGAAAAATCGCTACGACTCGCTAGCGAGCAGCAGCGCCGCCCACTCACCGCTGATGCGCCGATCCTGCTCACGCAGTCCGTGGGAGAGCGAAAACGCCTCGGCGACCTGATCGACCTGCTCGATCAGCAGGCCGCTGGCGATCATCAGCTGCGGCGGGTGCGGATCGAACGCTGAGCCGGACAGATCCAACAGCAGCGGCAGCAGCAGATTTGCCATCACCAGTGTTGCCGCTGGGACGGCGCCGCCTTGGCGCAGGTCGAAGCGCTCGGCGGCGACAGTGACGCTGTTGGCGCGCGCGTTGTCAACCGTCGCCGCGACGCTCTCGAGCTCGTGATCGAGCCCCAATACCGGCTCCCAGCCGAGCTTCGCAGCGGCGATCGCCAGTACGCCGGAGCCGCAGCCCAGATCAACGCAGCCGCCATCGGGTTCGAGTTCCAACAGGATCTCGAGGCAGAGCCGCGTTGTGGCGTGCGCGCCGGTGCCGAAGGCTTGGCCAGGGTCGATAACTAGGTCGACCTCGCCTGAGGCGGCAGCAGCTTCCTCCCACGGTGGTCGCACGCGCAAGAGGCGCCCGCGATGCTCAATCGCAACCGGCTTGTGGAACGCCTTCCACTGCTGGTCCCAGTCATCGGCGACCTCGGTTGTGACGATCTCAACCAGCGCGCCGCCGGCGGCGGCCTGTAGATCGGGCAGCGCCGGAAGTTCGCCGGCGGCGCCATAAACGGCATATTCGACCCGGCCATCGGGCAGCTCGTTCTCCTCAACCCCAGACGGCGCTAACTCGATCAGCTCGGCCAAGACGATCTCGGCGTCGGCCGCTGCGAGGCGAATCGCGAGGCGAATCACCGGCTGGAGCTCAGCAGCCGTCGCAGCTTCGCTCCTAGGCCCTCGGGAGCGGCGAGGTTCTCATCGGTTAGCGAATCGGCGAGCTGCTGATTGAGACTGCGCTGCTGATCTGTCAGGCGACGTGGGATCACAACGTTGATAACGACGCGCAGGGCGCCACGCCGCTCCGGCCGCCGCAGCTGCGGCATCCCGAGCCCGTCAAGCTCGATTATCTCGCCCGGTTGGGTGGCCGCGGGAACCTTCACTGAGACCGGCCCGTCGAGCCCTTCAAGCTCAAGCGTCACGCCAAGCGCAGCGAGCGGCGCTGGCACATCGAGCACGCCGATCAGGTCATCGCCATCGCGCAGCAGATGCTCACTGGCCTCAACCTGAACTTGGACGTAAAGGTCGCCTGCTGGCCCGCCGCGCTCTCCCGCGTGGCCGCGGCCGGCAAGGCGGATCCGCTGCCCATCGTCGATCCCTGCGGGGATTTCAATCTCAAGCTCGCGGCGGCGGACAACGCGGCCGCGACCGTCGCAGCTCTCGCAAGGCGAGTCGGCAATCTGCCCTTGCCCATCACATGCGTCGCAGCCGCGGCGCTGGAGCACCTGGCCGAAGGGCGAATTTGCGACCGCCTCGACGACACCGGAGCCGCTGCAGCGCTCGCAGGTAGTCAGCTTGCTGCCTGGCTCGGCGCCGCTGCCGTCACACTGATCACAGCGGTCGATCGCTTCGAACGAAATCGTCGTCGTCTTCCCTGCCGCCGCTTCGGCCAGCGTGACGTTCACAGCGATGATTGCGTCGTCGCCTTGCGCCGGGCCGCTCTGGCCGCCACCGAAACCGCCGCCGAAGAAGGCGCCGAAGAGGTCGCCCAGAGAGCCGAAGCCCTCAAAGTTGGGGCGCATCCCGCCACTGCGCAGCCCTTCGTGGCCGTACTGATCGTAGATCTCACGGCGGCGCGGGTCGGAGAGGATTTCGTAAGCCTCAGCCGCGGCCTTGAACTTCGTTTCAGCGTCCGGGTCGTGGCTATTGACGTCGGGGTGAAGCTCGCGCGCCAAGGCGCGGAAGGACTTCTTGATCGTTTGATCATCGGCCCCACGCGGCACGCCGAGCAGCTCGTAGGGATCTCCGGGAACGGTGCTCGCCATCGACTATGCCGCGTCTACGTCTTCGATGTAGCGCGAAAGCTGCCAGGCCGCCTCGCGGACGGTCGCGATCACGGCGCCGTAGTCCATCTGCAGCGGCCCAATTACAGAAACGGTCCCCAGCTTCTGCGCGCGCGGCCCGTAGCCGGCGCCGACGAGCGCCAGCGACTGCAGCGCCGGCAGTTCATTCTCACTACCGATCCGCACGACGACGTCACGCTCGCCAAGCGCTACGCGCAGCACGCCGAGCAGCGCCACGCGGCGCTCCAGCGCGCTCAGCAGCTCGTTGATCTCAGCGAGGTTGTCAAGCCTGTCACCGCCGAGCAGCCGCCCCGCCCCTTCGACGTAGAGCATCACTTCAGAGTCCGAACGCAGGTCGTCGAAGACCGGCAGCAGCGCCTCGAGGAAGCGCTGCTCGCTGGCGCCGAGCGACGCCTCACCAAGGCGGGCGGCGACCGTCCGGGCGCCGAGCTCGTGACCGCTGAGGCGCTCGTTGAGATATTCGGCCGCCCATGCGATCAGGCCGCTGTCGATCGGTTGCTCGAAGCTGATCAGCCGCTTGGCGACACTGCCGGTCGAGGTGATCACGACAACCATTGCTACGTGCGGCTGCAGCGTCAGCACCTCAACGTGGCGGACCGTCGCGGCCTCCAGGGGCGGCGCCGAAACGATCGCCAGCAGGTCGGTTGCTTGAGCGAGCGTGGCACTGGTTACGCGCATCGCGTGGTCGACCTCGCTCTTGACGATCGGCAGCTCAAGCTCAGCCCGCTGGCCTTGCGGCAGCAGCCGATCGACGTAGAAGCGGCGGCCAGCGTCGGTCGGAATTCGGCCGGCCGACGTGTGTGGGTGCGCGAGCAGCCCCTGCTCCTCGAGCACCGCAAGCTCATTGCGGATCGTTGACGGCCCAAAATCGATCGCCGAATCGGCGGCGAGCGTCTTCGAGCCGACCGGCTGCGCGGTCGCCTGGTGGGTCTCAACGACCCGGCGCAAAATTAGCTCTTGACGCTCGGTAAGCACGACCACCGATGGTACCGGCGCAGGCCGCCGGGCCGCCAATCAGCGCCGTTAGCTTGAGTCGCCAAGCTCGAGCACGGCGAGAAAAGCTTCCTGCGGAATCTCAACGCTTCCAACCTGCTTCATTCGCTTCTTGCCTTCCTTCTGCTTCTCAAGCAGCTTGCGCTTGCGCGAAATGTCGCCGCCGTAGCACTTGGCGATCACGTCCTTGCGGTAGGCCTTGACGGTTTCGCGGGCGACGATCTTGGCGCCGATCGCGGCCTGAATCGGCACGTCGTACTGCTGGCGCGGAATCTTCTCGCGCAGCTTCTCCGTCAACGTTCGGCCAACGGCCTGCGCCTTGTCGCGGTGCACCAACATCGACAGAGCATCAACCGGCTCGCTTGCCAGCAGCACGTCGAGTTTGACCATCTCCGAGGCCTTCATTCCGCTGAGCTCATAGTCAAGCGATGCGTAGCCGCGCGTGCGTGACTTCAGCTGGTCGAAGAAGTCGAGCACGATCTCGGCCAGCGGCAGGTCGTAACTCATCTGCACGCGCTCGGCCGACAGGTAGTGAAGGCCTGCGCTCTCGCCGCGCTTCTCTTGGCAGAGCTCCATCACTTGGCCGACGTACTCGTTCGGCGTAAGAATTGAGGCACGGATCATCGGCTCGCGGATCTCGTCGATCCGGCTTGGGTCGGGCATCGCCGACGGGTTGTGAACCTCAACCGTCTCGCCGCTCGTCATCGTCACCTCGAAGCTGACGGAAGGCATCGTCGCCATCAGGTTGAGGTCGTATTCGCGCTCCAGCCGCTCACGGACAATGTCCATGTGCAGCAGTCCGAGGAAGCCGCAACGGAAGCCGAACCCAAGCGCGTCGGAGGTTTCCGGCTCCCAGGTCAGCGCGGCATCGTTGAGAGTGAGCTTTTCGAGCGCGTCGCGCAGATCGGGGTATTGATCGGATTCGATCGGAAAGAGGCCACAGAAAACCATCGGCTTGACCTCGCGGTAGCCGGGAAGCGGCTCGCTGGCCGGGTTGGCCTTCGTCGTCAGCGTGTCACCGACGCGCAGCAGCGTTACGTCTTTGATGCCGGTGATCACGTAGCCGACCTCGCCTGCCAGCAGCTCGGGAACGCTGACCATCTCAGGCGTGAAGAAGCCGATGTCGTCGATCTCCGCTTCGGTACCGGCGACCATCGCCTTGATCGCCTCGCCCTTCGTGAACTTTCCATCGACGACGCGGATGTAGGCGACGACGCCGCGGTACTGATCGAACTCGGAATCAACAATCAGCGCGCGCGGCGCTCCGTCCGGGTCGCCGCTTGGCGGCGGCACGTCGCGAACGATCGCCTCGAGCACCTCCTCAACGCCCTCCCCTGTCTTGCCGGAGATCTTGAGAATGTCGTCGGCCGGTTCGCCGAGCAGCTCGGCAACCTCGGCCGCAACGCGCTCCGGCTCAGCGCCTGGGAGGTCGATCTTGTTCAGGCATGGAATTAGCTCAAGACCATTCTCAACCGCCAAGTAGGTGTTGGCGAGCGTCTGCGCCTCGACCCCTTGCGAGGCGTCAACGACCAGCACCGCGCCTTCGCAGGCCGCCAGTGAGCGCGAAACCTCGTAGGTGAAGTCGACGTGGCCGGGCGTGTCGATTAGCTGAAGCTGGTAAGTGACGCCGTCGCGAGCCGTGTAAAGCACGCGCACGGCCTGCGCCTTGATCGTGATTCCGCGTTCGCGTTCAAGATCCATCGAGTCGAGGACCTGCGCCCTCATCGCGCGCGGATCGACCGTTGAAGTCATCTCGAGGATGCGATCGGCCAGCGTCGACTTGCCGTGATCGATGTGGGCGATGATCGAGAAGTTGCGGATTAGTGACTGTTCCATGGCGGCTTGTGCTCGGGATACAGCGTAGGGCGACTCCGAGCAGCCCTTCGTCAGGAGCTCAGGCGGCGGAGGCGACTGGTGAAGAAGTGAAGGATCTGATCGGCCTCGCGGATCCGCAACAGTTTGACGGCGGCCAGATAAACCAGCAGTCCGGCGGTGAGCGCTGGCAGTACGCCGATCAGTCGCGTCAGCGGACCGGCGCTACCGATCGCACCGTCGACGACGAGCCAGATGCCGCGGCTGGCGATGATCAAAAGCGCGGCCGAGAAGATCACCTTGATAGTCATGATCATCGTCTGGCGCCCTTCGATTGAACCGCCGAGCTGACGACGCAGGTAGATCATCTGAGCGGCCGTCATGCCGGCGCTCGCAACAACTGTGCCGATCACCGGGCCGGCGATTCCAAGCGGCTTGTAAAGCGCCAGCGAAACGACGGTGTTGACGACGAGGTTGGCGGCCGCGAGCGCGCTTGGAATCCACGGCCGCTGAAGCGAGAAGAATGTACGCGTGAGCAGCAGGTTCAGCCCAGCAAAGGGCATCGAGAAGGCGAACCAGAAGAGCGCCGTCGAGACCTCCTCAGTTGAAGCGGCGTTGAAGGCTCCGTATTGGTAGATCAGCTCGGTGATTGGAACAGCCAGCGCGATCGTAGCGGCCGCCGCCGGCACCAGCAGCAGCAGGTTCTGCCGCGTGCCGGTACCTACGAGGGCGCGTAAGCCATCGGTGTCGCCGCGCGCCACCAATCGGCTCAATGAGGGGAACAGCACCGTTGCCAGCGCGACGCTGAAGATCCCTTGCGGCAGCATGTAGATGCGGAATGCGGCGTCGATTGCGCGCGGGGCGCTGTCTGAGATCAGCGCGCCGACTACAGAGTTGATCACTAGGTCGACGTTGATTACGCCGAGCCCGATCGTTACCGGGATCATCAGCTTCAGAACGCGCGTCACGCCAGGGTCGCGCCAGTTGAAGTGGAACTTCAGCCGGAAGTCGATCTTTGCCAGCACCGGAATGACCATCAGCAGTTGGACGATCGTGCCGAGCAGCACGCCGATCGCGTAGGCGTAGATCTGGTCGTCGCCGCTGAACATCGGCCGCAGCGCGATCAGCGCGCCGATGATCACAACGTTCCAGACCAGCGGCGCGAGCGCGGGAATCGTGAAGTGGTGGTAGCTGTTGACGATTCCTACCAGCAGCCCATTGATCCCGAGCAGCACGACGATCGGGAAGAGCACCTGCGAAAGCCCGACGGCAAGGTCGATTAGCTGCGGCGTGAAGTTGTCACCGGGAATAAAGAGCGGGACTAAAACGCCGGCAGCGAAGATGAAGAGCGCGCTGAGCGCGCCGAGCACCAGCAGAATGATCCAGAACAGCGTCGAAGCCAAGAGAATCGCCTCGCGGCGACGCTTCTGCTCAAGGAACTCGGCAAAGACGGGGACGAAGGCGGCGCTCAGCGCTGCGTCGGCGAAGAGCCCGCGAACCAGATTGGGCAGTTGGAAGGCGATCGTGAATGCCGAAGCGGCGCCGCTCGTTCCGAAGTAGCTGGCGGCGAGAATCTCGCGCGCAAGGCCGGCGACGCGCGAGAGTCCGGTCGCGACCGAGAAGAGCACGGTGTTGCGGGCAACGCCCGTCTTGGCGCCCGGCGCCTCGGGGCCGTCGTCATCGATCTTTCGAACTGCGGCGCGAGCCGCCGCGGCACCAGCTTCGGCGTCGCTCGCTGGCAACACGCCGCCAATAATCGCGGCGTCGAGCACGGCCTCTTCGGCGCCGGGATCATCCTCCGGCCCCGGGTCGTCTGGGCTACCTGGCCTCGAGGTCACTAGCGCTCAATCCTAAGGGTCGGCCCCGGCGAATAGGCAGGGCGCTAGAATCCGCCCTCGGCTATGGCCAATCTCAATTCACAGAAGAAGCGCAACGCACGGAGCGAACGCGAACGGCTCGAGAACCGTCGTTACACGTCGGCGATCAAGACCTACCAGCGTCGCCTCGAGGATGCCGTCAAGGCCGGCGACGATGCTGTCGCGGACGCCGAACACTTGAAGCTCGCTTCGATGATCGACAAGGCTGTAGCCCACGGCGCGCTTCACAAGAACACCGGCTCGCGCAAGAAGTCCCGCGCCACGCGGATCCGCGCCGGCGTCAGCGCCTAGCGCTTCAGCCTACGCAGCTATCCGTTCGATCACTCGCAGCGTCTCCGTGTCCTGATCGAGCGCGCTGCCGCCGCGGCTGGCGAGCTCGAGCGCCGCGAGCGCTTCGGTCGCCTCGCGCAGCAGTTCGGGGTCGGCGCTTCGCGCCTCCGCCATCCGGCGCTTCGCTGCGTAGCTGCCACCGCCAATACCGGCCGCCGCTTGCGAATCGGTCGCTCCCGCCTCAAGCCGTTCAGCAATCGCCGTCACGTCACGCAGGCGCCGAACGATCGCCACGGCGAGGCGGCCGGCATCCTCGTTCTGGTCACGCAGCCGCAGGTAGGTGACGATCGCCGTCCGTTGATCGCGCGCGACGATCGCGTCGACCAGGCCCCAGACGAGCAGCTCTGAAGAGTTGGCGGCCGACTCGCCCACCTCCTCCACGCCGATCTTTGCCCCTGGCCCGTATTCGAGCGCAAGCTTCTCTAGTTCGCGCAGTAGCCGCTGCTGGCGCTCGCCAACCTGCGCGATCAGCGCCTGCGCCCCCGCCCCGTCGAGCGTGATCGACATTGCGGCGGCCTGAGCGATCGCCCATGGCGGCAGTTCCTTCGACTTCAGCAGGCCCTCGTTGGCGATCGGCCCGCCGAGCGCCCCCACGGCCTTGTGTAGCGCCTCTGGCGCCTTCTGACGGCCGTCCTCGCAGGCGAAGAAGGCGACCGTCGTCTCCGCTGGCATC
>CAJBXY010000002.1 GCA_903959665.1 uncultured Solirubrobacterales bacterium
GAAGTACCGCGTCACCGTAGTCTGTGCCGGCACCTTTAGGTCGTAGGTGCCGTCGGCTTTGACTGTCGTCCTCCACTTGCTGTTCTCGACGACGCCAACCTTTACGCCAACGAGCTTCCTTAGCGGCACGCCGACCTCGGCCACGATGCCCTTCATGTGGACCCACTTGGTTGCCATCTGACTGGCACTAGCGGCAGGATCGGCCGCTGCTGCACTTGGAAGCGCGGCGGTCGCAAGCAGCGCGGCTACGAGAATCGAGCTGACCTTGAAGTTCTTCAGTGAAAGATTCTTTAGCATTGCAGGAAACTACCAGCCAGGCACAGTCAGCGCGCAGGTTGCTGGGTGGCCGTCAGCTCCTGCCAGCACTGACGGTCGTGGCGACCACGAGCGAGACGGCCACTAGCGCGCCGGCAGCCATCAGGATTGGGCTGCTGCTGTTCTGCATGAAGTGAATTACAGCGGCGACGATCCCCAGTGGAATCGCAATCGAGAGGCCGAGAAAGGTCGCTCGCACGATGTCGCGCCGATCGTGCCCTTTGTCATGGACGTCTTCAACGTGCTCGATTGCATCCTCTGCGGCCTCCACCTCACCGCCGTAAAACGCGACCGCTCGATTACCGAGCTGGCGCGTGTGGCTCTCGCAGCCCCAGGCCATCATGATCATGAAAGTGACCGGGAATATCCAGGTTGAGACCCAGATTGTGAGCCCGAAGATGATTCCGATCGTCGCTTTTAGCCGCGCCCTGGCGCCTCGTGCTTTCTCGCCTCCCGGCGCCGAGAGAAAGCCACCGAAGATCAGCAGTGAGTAGACGGCACTAACCCAAACTTTGAGCGGACGCCGCGCTTCTGGCTTCCCCGGCGTCGGCATGTCACGCACCTTCGTCAGTTCGGCAACTGCCACCTCAACGGTGGGATGAACGCCGCGAAGCACGAGTGTCTCGGCGGAGGTTGAGAGCTCGCTCGGGTCACGGCCGTAGAGCGCGGCGGTGCGCAGCACCATTCGCCCTTCCTGCCAGAGGTATGCCATGTAGGCAGGAACGAGCGCGATCATGAATGGTGTGCCGGAGATCGCACCATCTACGCGCGCGATGTGAGCGCTCTTCGTGCGCAGCTTCTCAGCGATCTGCGCCTTCGACAGGTCGGGCTGCTCGGTCTGGACGTGCTCAGCCCACTGCTGTGCCGGCTCGGCGAGGTTGTGGGCGCCGAAGAGCGTGAGTCGCTCGGCAACGTGCACCGGGTCGCGATATGCGATCGTCGCGAGCATCTTTCCGCGCGAGAGCGAGCGCCGCATCCGTCCTCGGCTCAATCCGGAATCGTCTGATTCCACGGACAACTCGATCGACGTTTCGACAGGAGCCACCAGGCCAACCTACCGGCGCGGCCGCGAGACGGGAGCACCGCACGCGGCGAAGCCTCCCGCGGCGCAACCGCAAATTTTTCACTAATCGGGGCGAGAGGATTTGAACCTCCGACCTCACCGACCCGAACGGTGCGCGCTACCAGGCTGCGCCACGCCCCGAAGTGGGCTTCATTATGGCAGGAGTTGGGCGCGCGACTACGCGCCGCCGGCCAACGCCGTGTAGAACCGCACAGCGAGGCCGGTGATCAGCGTCTGCAGCGCGACCGACTCATCGACCTTCTGCTTCTTTGCCCAGCGGGCAAGGCCGTCACGCTCGATCTCAACGCTCTGGTCGAGCACGTCATCTACGAGCTCGGGGTGCGCGTCGCAGAAGTACGCGCCGATTGAGTAGAGCTGCGAATCGCTGATTGAGTCGATTAGATCTTCCTTGGCCACGGCTCGCACTCTACCCTGCTGAGATGGCCGAATTGGAAGAGATCGTCAACTTCTGCGACGAGCTGCTCGATGCGGCCGCGTTTGAGGACTATTGCCCGAACGGCCTCCAAGTGCCGGGGCGCAGCGAGGTGACCACGATCGTCAGCGGCGTCTCGGCCAGCCTTGAGCTCTTCGAGCGGGCAGCGGAGCTGGAGGCCGACCTAATCCTCGCTCACCACGGCCTGATCTGGGGCCGCACACCGACCGTGATCGACCGCGCCGCAAGGCGCCGCCTCGAAGCCCTCTTCACCAGCGACTGCTCACTTCTGGCCTACCACCTGCCGCTCGACGGTCATGCAGAGATCGGCAACAACGCGCTGATCGCAGCCGC
>CAJBXY010000003.1 GCA_903959665.1 uncultured Solirubrobacterales bacterium
CAGCCTCTGGTGCGGCGAGCGCCTGCTCAAACATCTTCACGGCATAGCTGGTTGGGCAGATCGTCTCCATCCCCTGCGAGCTGTACCACTCGGCGCGGGCCGGGTCCATGACGCGGACGAGCACGCGGGGAACATTGAACATCTTCTGCGCGATCTGCGCGATCGTGAGGTTCGTGTTGTCGCCGTTTGTGGCGGCGATGAAGACGTCAGCGCTCTCAATACCGGCCTCGACAAGCGCGTCGCGTTCGATCGCCTGTCCGATTGTGAAGCGGCCGCCGGCAGCCTCCCAAGTTGTCTCCTGGCCGGCATCGAGCCGCTCGTGCGAGAGCGGGTCGCCGTCAAGAACCGATACCTCGTGGCCGCCCGCGAGCAGGTTGCGCGCAACCGATGAACCGACGCGGCCGGAACCGACGATGAGGACGAATGACATCGCTGCGAATCCTAGCGTTCCGGAGCGTCTGGCTCCGCCTGATCGGCTGCGGCGGCGGAGACCGCCCTGTCGCCTGCCGAGGGCGCGGTAACGATCACAGGACAATGCGCATTCGCAAGCACGTAGCGGGCCGTCTCGCCGATCACGAGGTCGTTTGAATAGCCGCCGCCGAGCAGAGCACCGCCGCCGATACGGGTCGGTTCCTCGGCGGCCAGAACGATCGCCTGCACGCCGCGCCGCGCCGCCTCGGCGATGATCGTTTGGCCGGCGCGGCGCCCCCGTGCGCGTGCGGTGTCTACCTGAACGTTGTCGTACTCCTCGCCGACCGCCTTGGCGCGCGCGAGCGCGGCGCGGGCGCGGCGCGATTCTTCCTCTGGAAGCCTCGCATCGATCGGCAGCGACATCGGAACCTCGGTAACCCAAAGAGCTTCGATTCGCGACTCCCCATCGAAGCCGTCCTCCTCGCTGGCTTCAGCAGCAAGCCTCCCGGCGGTTTGCATGATGTCGTCGTCGAGCGGACTGCCTGTAACGGGAACGAGGATCGACTCAAACTCAACCTCGGCTACCTCACCGCGGAGCGCCTCGCGTGGCACGGTGACGCGCTTGGTCAGCGTCTTGCCGCTAGAGAGTCGGTAGACGAGGTATAGGACCAGCCCGGCAATCATCCAGCCAAAACCAACCCAGCGCGCCGAAGGGTGAGTCCAGACGACGCTAATCCAGATCAGCGCGCTGAAAACCATTCCGAAGACAGCCGGAAGCGGTATCCGCTTGCCTGCGACGTTGATGTTGAATGGCATCGAGTAGGGCCGCGGCCTGTCCGGTTCGGTTATCCGCAAACGGACGATCGCGGCGTGAGCAATCGTTAGCCCGAGCAGCGCGCCAAAAGCGTAGACGTTGAGCAGCAGCAGCAGGTCGCCTGGCAGGGCAAGGGCGATCGCGACAAGCGTGGCAATCACAATCAGAACCCATGGCGTGAAGCGGGTCGAGTGCAGGCGGCCCAGCGCGCTGGGAATCTGGCGATGGGTGGAGAGTGAGTAGGCGAGGCGCGAGAGCCCGAGCATCGTCGAGTTGGCAGCGGCAACCAAGGTCACGGCGGCGATTGCGGCGATCACAAAGCGACTTGCTTCGGCCAGCCAAGCTTGATCAAAGCCGGCTGCGATACCCAGCAGAGGAGCATCCTTGTAGGTCGAGGAGAGTGCGGTCTGGCCGTCGATCACCGGCTGCGCGCTGATCGCGACAATGGCGATCCCGGTGTAGACGATGATCACCGTCAGCGACGAGCTGGTTACGAGACGGCTTAGACCGGCGCGCCCGACCCCGACCTCGCCGGAGAGCCCTGAGGCCGACTCCAAACCGGTTGAGACGACGGTCGCAATTCCAAGCGCGACAATCACGTTCTGGACGGTCGGGCTGGCTCCGAGCTCAATCGACGCCGTCAGCGTTCCCGGATCGAGCAGGAATATCAGGCCGAGGACAACGAGCGCCAGCTGCAGAATGATGTCGGCGACAACGAGCGCGGCTATTCGCCGCGAACGCGTGCTCGAGAAACCGCGGATGTTGCGGACCGCAACGTAAAGCAGGATTGCGACGATTAGGACTCCTCCAACTGCGCCTTCACCGAGCCGCCCCCAGAATGCTTGGAGGTAACTGGTCGCTGAAAGCGCCGCAGCGGCGAGCAGGATTACGTAGTCGAGCAGGATCGCCCAGCCGGCGACGAAGCTCCAAAATTCATTGAAAGCGAAGCGCGCGAAGACCGTTGAGCCTCCACGCTCCTGATGCAGCGATGAGCCTTCAACGTATGTCATCGCGGCGAAGACGAACATCACGCCGCCGGCAAGGAAGACGACGGGAGTGAGCCCGAGCGCGTAGCCGGCAACAACGCCAAGGCAGATGTAGATCGCGCTCGCGATCACGGTGTAGATGACGCTGAAGAGCATCGGCGAACCAAGCTCGCGGCTGAAGGTCTGCTTCTGAGGATCTTTTCCGGGCGCCATTACTTACCGCCCCTCCTGGCGACCCAGAGCCGCCCGCAGCCTGCGGCGACGAACAGCAGCCCCATGATCACGCCGATCGCGAAGATGCCGCCACCGAGGACCAGCGTTCTGACAACCAGCCCAACCCCGATGATGATCATCAGCGCCGAGAGCACGGTCGTCGTCGAGGCGTGGAGATCGCGCCCGGAAGGTGCGCTCATAGCGGCACCTCTGCAGCGTCGAGCTCTTCGCCGACGGTTGGCTTTGCGCTCGCTGGGTCGCTCTGGATGATCACTCGGCAAGGGCGTTCGCGAAGCACCGTCTCGATCGCCTTGTCGAACAGGTTTCCGCCTTGGCGAGGAGGCAAGGCGAGCACGATTGCGCGTGCGCGCAGCTCGATCGCCTCCTCGACGATCATTCCCCCAGCCTGCCCGGCCCGTACCTTGATCCAGCGCCCCGTTACTAGGCGGCCACCCTGCAGGCGCGCCTGCTCAATGATCGCTTGCGCGCGCTCCTCCTGTTCGGGCATCTCCGCATCGATCGGCGAGGATGAAGGAACTGGAATTGGAACGAGGATGTGGATGCCGCGGCGCCTGCGAGCAGCGAGTCGCACTGCCGTCGCGATCGCGGCCGGCGAATAGGACGGGGGCTCGAGCGCCACCAGCACCGACTCGTAGGCCGCTTCGCCAACAGTGACCTGTGCCTTGATTTCGACCGAGACCGTCTCCGTCAAGCTCAGCCCTTGGCTGCGCCGGTAGAGCGGATATACGACGGCGCCGACGACCATCCATCCGAGGCCAGCGATCGCGACGTCAAGATGGAGCACGGTGACGACTACAAAGGCTAGACCGGTGCCGATCGCCCCAACGACGGCGAAGATCGGGATATTGATGCCGCCAACCATCACGTTCATCGGGCCGAGGTAAGGGCGCGGGAAGTTGGGGTAGCGGAAGCGCAACTTGATCACCGAGACGTGTGCGATCGTGAAGCTCAGCATCGCCCCAAATGCGTACAGGTTCCCGAGGAAGTCAGCCTGACCGGTGGTGATCGCAAGGCAGGCGACGGCGCTGAAAATGATGATGCCAATCCACGGCGTGCCAAAGCGGGGGTGCAGCTCGCGCATCTTGTTCGGCAATTGCCGGTGGATACCCATCGAATAGACGAGCCGCGAGACGCCGATGATTCCAGCGTTGGTCGCGACGAAGAGAATCGTTGCGGCGAGCAGGCCGACATAGATCTCTGCCGCTCCCTGAAAGAGGCCTAGATCGATCTGCTTGACAACGCCGAGGACCGGGTCGCCGGCGTAACCGCCCTCCTCGCTCGAAACGCCGAGCAGCGTCTGGTAGCTCCCATCGGGCTGCTTGACGACCGGCAGAGCGGAGAGAGCGACGGCCGGAAGCGCAGCGTAGATCGCAAAGACAGCGATCACGACGCGGTTGATCGCCTTTGGGATCGTCTTCGCTTCGTCTTTGGCCTCCTCGGCCATGTTGGAGATCGTTTCGATTCCCGTGTAGGCGATCATCGCCACCGGAATCGCGACCAGAAAGTCCTTCCAAGTTGGTGCCACGCCCCACTCGATGTTGTTGATCAGAACATCCGGCGAGAGAACGAGGATCGCGCCGATCAGCACCAGCAGCAGCTGGGTTGCAAAGTCGACGACGGCGAGGGTCACGTTGACGCCGGTCGATTCCTTCGCGCCAAAGACGTTGATCGCAGCCAGGACGATCACAACGCCGATGCCGAAGATGATGTCGCCGGGAGCCGTTCGCAGCGGCTCCCAGAACAGGCCGCCGATGTAGTGCGGAACGAAGAAGGCCGAGATCGCGATCGTGATCGTGTAGTTGAGCATCTGGCCCCAGGCAGCGAAGAAGGACCAGAACTCGTTGAAGGCGCGGCGCGCAAAGCTAGACGAGCCACCGGCCTCGGGATACATCGCCGTTGCCTCGGCGTAACTGCTCGCAGTGAGGAAGAAGATGAAACCAGCGATGATGAAGACGATCGGCGTGAGGCCGAGCGCAAACGAGGCGACGAGGCCAAGTGCGTAATAGATCGACGAACCGACGTTGCCGTAGGCGGTGGAGAAGAGCGCGTTGACCCCCAGCACCCGCTGGAGACCATGAAGGCGGCGCCGCGCCATCTAAGTCAAAAACTCATTCATCGTCGAGCAAATTAGTCTATTGGCGGAGGCGATGCGAGACGACGCTGGCATCGATTATTGCGGCGCTCAAAGTGAGCTTGCGACTGCGGCGAGAGCGTCAGTGAGGGCGGCTGAAGCGTCTTCGAGATCTTTCTCGGTTGTGACGAGCGATGGCGAAATCGCGACGCCGTCGCCGAGCGGGCGAACGAGCACGCCGCGCTCCTTGGCGGCAACGAATGTTCGCAGCGGCAGGTCGGCATGATCGGCAAGCAGCTCCGGCTTGAACGAGACCGCGCCCAGCGCGCCAATTCCAGCGCGCGCCTGATCAACAACGTCTGCCGACTCCAGTGGGCTCAGCGCCGCAGCGATCTCATTCTCGAGCGCTCGGCCACGATCAAGCAGTCCCTCCCGCTCGATGATGTCGAGATTGGCTAGCGCGGCGGCGCAGCAAGTCGGATGGCCGGAGTACGTCTGACCGTGGCGGAACCAAAGCCCGTCGCCTTCCCAGAACGGCTCGGCGACGCGGCCGCTGATCACAACACCACCGAGTGGCAGGTAGCCGCTGGTGACGCCCTTGGCGAAGGTCATCATGTCGGGGCGCAGATCGAAGCGGTCAACGCCCCACATAGTTCCAAGCCGCCCGAAGGCGGCGATCACGCAGTCGGCGATGAACAGTGCCCCGTGCTTCGTGCAGAGCGCGGCAAGACCTTGGAGGTAGCCCGGCGGCACGCGGTGGACGCCGCCGGCGCCGATCACCGGCTCGGCAAAGACTGCCGCGACCTTGTCCGGGCCGACGCGCTCAAACTCGGCCTCAAGCGCCTCAAGCGAATCCCAAGGAACGCTCGAAACGGCAGGGTCGACCGGCCCCATTCCAACCTGGTTGGCAGCGATCCCGCCGATGCTGGTGCCAATGCCGTGCGTGCCGTGGTAGCCCTGCGTGCGTCCGATGATGTGGACGCGCTCCGGCTGCCCTGTGGCAGCGAAGTAGCGGCGCGCGAGCTTCGCGGCGGTTTCGATCGCGTCGCCGCCGCCAAGGCCGAAGAAGATCTTCGCGTCATCGATGATCGGCGCGGCGCTCGCTGAAAGTCGATCTGCCAGCTCCAGCACCGGCTTGTTGGCGAAGCCGCCGAACGTCTGGTAGGTGGCCAACGTGTCCATCTGCGCCCGCGCAGCGTCGGCGATCTCGTGACGGCCGTGGCCGACGTTGACGCACCAAAGGCTCGCGGTAGCGTCGAAGTACTTGTTGCCGTCAGCGTCCCAGACGTACGAGCCCTCGCCGCGCTCAATTACGAACTCATGGCCGCGAACCTTGGCCATGTCGGCGAACGGATGCCAGAAGCTCGTCTCGCTGGTCAAGGTGTTCCTAGGCCAGCCGCTAGGTGATGATCGGAATGATCAAGATCGCGACGATGTTCGCAACCTTGATCATCGGGTTGATCGCAGGCCCGGCGGTGTCCTTGAACGGATCGCCAACCGTGTCACCAGTTACCGAGGCGGCGTGCGCCTCCGAGCCCTTACCGCCGAATGCGCCGTCCTCAATCAGCTTCTTCGCGTTATCCCAGGCGCCGCCACCGGCCGTCATCATCACGGCGAAGAAGAAGCCGACGACGATCACGCCGATCAGCAATCCGCCGAGCGCAGCGACGGAGATTAGGCCGACGATCGTCGTCAGAACGATTGGGATCAGCGAGGGGACGATCATCTCGCGCTGAGCTGATGCCGTCACGATGCTTACGCAGGTGCCGTAATCAGGCTGCTCGGTGCCATCCATAATCCCGGGTTTCTCACGGAACTGGCGGCGAACCTCTTCAACGACCATGCCGCCGGCGCGGCCAACGGCCTCCATCGAGAGCGCGGCGAAGAGCGTCACCATCATTCCGCCGATCAGCAGCCCCATCAGGATCGCTGGATCGTCGATCGGGAAGCTGGTAACCACTCCTTCGGCTGCCAGCTCGGCCTTGAAGCCTGCAAAGAGGACGATCGCAGCGAGAACGGCAGAGCCGATCGCGTAACCCTTCGTCACGGCCTTCGTCGTGTTGCCGACGGCATCGAGCGGATCGGTCACGTTGCGGACCTCTTCCGGCATATCGGCCATCTCGGCGATTCCACCGGCGTTGTCGGTGATCGGGCCGAAGGCGTCGAGCGCAACGATCAGGCCGGTCAGCGATAGCTGGCCCATCACTGCGACGCCGATGCCGTAGATGCCTTGTACGCCGCCGCCGGCGAGCTTCCACGAGCAGAGCACGCCGAGCACCAGCACCAGCGCCGGGAGCGCCGTCGCCTGGAGACCTTGAGCGAGGCCGGAGATGATGTTCGTCGCATGGCCGGTTTCAGAGGCCTCTGCCGTCTTGCGGACGGGACGGAAGCGCGTTGAGGTGTAGTAATCGGTGATCACGAACAGCAGCGCCGTCACGACGATGCCGACCAGAGCGCAGAGGTAAAGGTTGATCACGCTGGGCGCTGCAACCGCTCCAGCGGCGCTCTTGAAGGTGATGTCATCCATCATCCAAGCCGTTACCGGGTAGAACGCGATCGCGGCGATAATGCCGGAGACTGCGAGCCCCTGATAAAGCGCGCGCTCGACGTTGCCCTTCTCGCTGCGAACGGCGAATGTGCCGATGATCGAAGCGATGATCGCAACCGCACCGAGAACCAGTGGGTAGAGCGCGACAGTTGTTTGCTCGTTGAAGGTGAGAACGCCGAGCAGCATCACGGCAACGGCTGTTACCGCGTAGGTCTCGAAAAGGTCTGCTGCCATGCCGGCGCAGTCACCAACGTTGTCGCCAACGTTGTCGGCGATCACTGCAGGGTTGCGAGGGTCGTCCTCGGGGATTCCAGCCTCAACCTTGCCGACGAGGTCGGCGCCGACGTCGGCAGCCTTCGTGAAAATACCGCCGCCAAGCCGAGCGAAGACGGAGATCAACGAACCACCGAAGCCGAGGCCGATAAGCGCGTCAACGGCCTCCTTCGGGGTTTGATCGAAGTAAGAGGTGAGCAGGCCGTAATAGCCGGCAACGCCCAGTAGAGCGAGGCCGACGACGAGCATGCCGGTGATCGCGCCGCCACGGAAGGCAACCTTCAAGGCCGGGCCGATGCCGCCGCGCGCCGATTCAGCAACGCGAGCGTTGGAGCGGACCGAAACGTTCATGCCGATGTAGCCTGCCGCGCCGGAGAGGATTCCACCGATCGCAAAGCCGACCGCGACGTAAATGTCCTGAATGAAAAGAAGCGCGATGAAGAGGACTACGCCGACACCTGCAATCACGAGGTACTGACGGTTGAGGTAAGCGCGAGCGCCTTCCTGCACGGCAGCGGAGATGCGCTGCATCTCGGCGTTGCCGGGCGAGAGCGCTAGCAGCTGTGTCGTAGTGATGACGCCGTAAACAACAGCAACTAGGGCGCATACAACAGCAATGATGACCCCATGGTCGGTAAGAAATGCAGACACGTTGGTTGAATCCTTTTGAAGTGATTGAATGAACAGCGACCGATAAGGCCGCAGGCGCGTTGCGGTAGGGCTATGTGCTGACCCCAGCGCTCATTAGCTAGGCGATCCTATCGGTATCAGCGACGGAAACGCTCTGCGGTGCCTATGGGCCGGGCGTCCAGAGTCCGCCGCCCGGCTTCTGTTCGGCTTCTGCGGAGCCGCCGGAGGCGGCTTCGGGCGGTGCCCCGCCGCGATCGGCAGCGTCCTCGGCGCCGTCAGCGCCAGCCTCCACACCTGTCAGCTTCGTGAAGGCAACCTGAAGCTGCGCCAGCGCATCCTTGATTGAAGCGGCATTCTCGCCAAGGGCCGGCTCGATCAGCGGCAGCAGCCGGCGGATCCCCTCAATCGCAATCCCAACCTGAACGGGGTCGGTCTCGTCCTCGGTTCCGGGAAGCAGGCCTGCCTTGCGCGCGCCGAGGTTCAGCAGCGAAACGACGGTCTGCGCGACGAGGTCTTCGACGCGCAGGTTCTTCAGCTCTGCCTCATAGGCGGCGCGCATCTCTTCCTCGCTCGGCGGCGGCTGCCCTTCAGCGGCTGCGAACTCCTGCTCGGCTGCGATCTCTTCTTCGGGCTGCTCGGGTGTTGCGGCTTCGTCGGTCACGTCGCTGATCCCTCCGTAGGACTCGTGGGCTGATCGCCCCCGAATGACTGGCTTGTCTGCGCCACTGTAGAAGCGTAGACGTCGCCGATGCTTTGACCCTCAGCAAAAGCTGCCGCTTGCCGCTCGGCGCCGTTCAGTCGCGGGAAGGTTGGTTCGACGCCGAGCTCGGAGCGAACCGGCGCCGTCCATTCGAGCAGTCGATCGAAGGCGGCCCGCGCAGGCAAACAGATGCCGCGTTCAAGATCGATCAGCTCGCCGGCGGCGCCCCAGCGGATTGCGCGCCAAAGGTTCTCTTCGATCAGCCGCGCCGTCGGTTCGAAGACCGGGCGGCCTTCATCATCGTCGCGGGCGGCCTGAAGCACGCAAGCAACGATCAACTCGGTCA
>CAJBXY010000004.1 GCA_903959665.1 uncultured Solirubrobacterales bacterium
CCGGTCGCGATTAGTCAGGGATACCGCAAGGGGCTCTCCGCAATCATCGACGCCAACGTCGTCACCTTCATGGTCGCCTTCATCCTGTTCATGCTCGCTACGGCGGGCGTCAAGGGTTTCGCTTTCACGCTCGGCGTCGGCACCCTCGTCTCGTTCCTAACGGCGGTGCTGCTGACGCAGGCCGTGCTCGGCACGTTGGCACGCTCGAAAGCTGTTTCAAGCCCGGCGATGCTCGGCACCCATTCCACGCGGCAGCGATTCCGCTGGGATTTCATGGGCGCATCAAAGTGGTTCTTCTCATTCTCGGGAGTGATCTTGCTGATCGGCGCACTGGCCGTCGGCGTCAACGGGCTAAACCTTGGCATCGACTTCACCTCCGGCACGCGTCTGGTCGCCGAGCTGCCGACGAAGGCGACCGAGCAGCAGGTCCGCGACACGATCGCTCCACTCGGGCTCAGTAAGGCGAAGATTCAGAAGCTCAGCGGCAACGAGTTCAAAGGCGAGGCCGCGTTCCAGATCTCAACTGACACGGTCGAGGCAGGCCAGCGAGCGGAGGTCGAAGCCGCGCTCAACAAGGAGTTCGGGAGCGGCAGCTACAGCTTCGAAACGATCGGCCCAACATTCGGCAAAACGGTTGCCGACAGTGCGATCATCGCGATCATCGCCTCGCTGATCGTGATCAGCGCCTACATTGCTCTCCGCTTCGAGTGGAGATACGCGGTTCCGGTGCTCGTCGCGCTCGGCCACGACCTTTTGATTACGGCCGGTGTTTACGCGCTACTCGGGTTGGAGGTGACTACGGCTACCGTCGCCGCGCTTCTAACGATTCTTGGTTATTCGCTCTACGACACGATCATCGTTTTCGACCGCGTGCGCGAAAACGTGCCGCGGATGCCACGAGCGACCTTCTCTCAGATCCTCAACCGTTCGATGAGCGAAGTTTTGATGCGCTCGCTGGCAACTTCGTTCTGCACCGTGCTGCCGATTCTCGCGCTGCTCTTCTTTGGCGGAGAGACGCTCGCCGACTTCGCGCTCGCACTGGTCGTCGGCGTGATCTCCGGCACCTATTCGTCGATCTTCATCGCTACTCCGGTGCTGATGCACTGGAAGGAGGGCGAGGGGGTCTGGCGTTCGCGCCGGGCGCGGATCGCCGCTGCCAACGGTGGCGTAGTGCCGCCTTACGCGACTGCGGCCGGCGGAGCGGCGACAGAGGTTGAGCTCGACGAGCCGAAGAAGCCGCGCGGTCGCCTAACGGCGCCGGAGGATCCAGAGCGCGCCGTCAGCGGCGCCGAGTTCGATGAGATGGTTCGCGATCTCCACGACGACCCAGGCGTGGTCGCGACAGAGGACGCTCCAATTGAGGCCGACGTCGCTGAAGAGGTAATCGTCGAAGATGCCGAGCCGGTAGAGCCGCCCGCTGCCAGTAGCGGCGCCGACGCGCAACCTGAAGATCTAGTGCTCAAGGACGAACCGGCGAAGCCGGCGACTCCGCGGCGCAAACGCAACAAGAAGCACGGGAGGCGCTGATGGCTGCTTTGGCTTGGGTGATGATGGGCCTTGCGATCTGGCACTTCGCGATCTTTATTCCCGATCGCTTCTGGGGCGGGATTGTCGGAAGCCTGCTCTGTGCGATCGTCGGCGCCGTGATCATCGGCCTGATCTTCAGTGGCTTCAGCGTGCCAGGCAACGCCACAATCTCTGTTCTCAACGCGGTCGAAGCGATTCCAGGCGCGCTACTTGGCCTTGCCGCCGCCTACGCGATCGGCGTGCGACGCGGCAACCCGGCGCTCCACCTCTAAAGCGGACTTCTGTCGGCCGCTGAGCCTACTGTCCAATAGTGGAACCGGCTCGGATTGAGACAGCACCAGCGCCCTTTGGAGCGGTCTTGGCGCTTGCCGACGAGCTCGAGCTTGACCCTGTGGTCGCGCAGCTGCTTGTTCGCCGAGGCCTTGGCGACGCTGCGCAAGCGAGCGAGTTCCTCAGCGCTGCCGACCGTCATCAGCCAAGCGAGTTTGAGCGAATTGACGAAGCAGTGGAGCTAGCTCTCGCGCACGTGCGCGACGGCTCAGCAATTCTGATTCACGGCGACTATGACGTTGACGGCGTCTGCTCAACGGCGATCCTCGTTCGCACGCTGCGGGATCTGGGAGCCGACGTCGAGTGGTTCATTCCAGGTCGCCGCGAGGACGGGTACGGGCTCGGCCTCGAGAACGTTGAACGCTTCGCCGCGGGGCCAACAAAGCTTCTGATCACGGTTGATTGCGCGATCACGGCGGTCGACGAGGTGGCGCGCGCTCGTGAACTTGGCCTCGATGTGATCGTCACAGACCACCATCGTCCGCGCGCCGACGGCGAGCTGCCGGACGCGCCGATCGTTCATCCGCTCGTTTGCTCGTACCCCGATCCGGAGCTCTGCGCGACCGGCGTGGCCTACAAGTTTGCTCAGGCGTTGCGACTTGCGGGGGGTGGATCGGCCGCAGAGTGCGAGGATCAGCTTGATCTCGTCGCGCTGGCGACGGTCGCCGATTGCGTGCCGCTGATCCGTGAGAACCGGCGCCTCGTCCGCGAAGGGCTGGTCGCGCTCGCGCAGACGAAGCGGCCTGGCCTGAGAGCGCTGATGCGCGTGGCGCAGGTTGATCCAGCGGAGATCGATGAGAAGACGATCGGCTTTCGCTTGGCGCCGCGGATCAACGCCGCCGGCCGCATGCAGCGCGCAGATAGTGGGGTCGAGCTGATGCTGACCGACGACCCCGTAAGGGCCGAGGCGATCGCAGCCGAGCTCGATCATTCCAACAACGAACGCAAGCTCGTCGAGGAGCGGATCCGCCACGAGGCCCAGGCACAGGCAGCCGCGCTCGGTCGCCGCGACGGCTACGTGCTCAGCTCGCAAGACTGGCACCCGGGCGTGATCGGAATAGTCGCCTCGCGGCTGGCGGAAACTCATCAGCGCCCGGTCGTAATCGTCGCGCTAGATGGCGAGGAGGGGAGCGGCTCAGGGCGCTCGGTTCCCGGCTTCGATCTGCTCGCAGCGCTTCAGGCCTGCTCCGACGACCTGCTGCGGTTTGGCGGCCACCGCGCTGCCGCTGGCTGCACCGTCGCCAGCGACAATGTGGCGAGCTTTGCAGAGCACTTTGAGGCCTACTGCGCGACGATCTTCGAGGGGCAGCCTGGCGCCGCAGTCGACGTAGCCGACGCCGTTGTCGGAGCAGACGGGCTCAGCATCGAACTCGCCGAGCAGCTCGGCGCGCTTGGGCCGTTTGGAATCGGCAATCCAAAGCCCAAACTGTTGATCCCCGGGGCGCGGCTCGATGGCGCTCGCACAATGGGCGACGGCAAGCATCTGCGCTGCACCGTCAATAGCGGCGGCCTGCGCGTCGGCGCGGTCGCCTTTGGCACGTCGCGACTGCCGGAGGGGGCCGATCGAGCACTTGACGTCGTCGGCGCGCTGGAGATCAATCGCTGGCGCGGGGCCGAAGAGCTGCGCTTTGTAATTTCACAGACGGCCGCTCCAAGCGGGACGATTGAGTTTGCTGGCCGCCCCGAAGATGATCTGGCGGCGCTGCACGACGCGCTCGCAGCAACTCCGCTGGCAACTGCTGAGCCGGCTGGGCCGTCCGATCGCGAGCTGCTTGATCGCCGTGGCTGCGGCGTGGCTGGAGCGCTTGGCGCTCTCGTCGCCAGCGGCGAGAGCGTGCTCGTCATCAGCGCCTCCGAGCAGCGGCGCCGCGCCCAGCTTGCCGGGCGCTTTGGCGGCTTCGCGCTCACTTCGTGGCCGCTTCTTAGCGCCGATCCAGCGCTAGCTGGCCGCTTTACCCACCTTGTGGCGCTCGATCCACCAGCCAGCGCGGCAGAGGCCAATCTGCTCGCAGCCGGGCCGGCTGGCAGCTTCGCCCATCAGCTGTGGGGCCCGGCTGAGCTACGCTTCACACTCGATGAGATTGAGCGCAATGCGGATTTACGCGGCTCATTGGCCGGCGTCTATCGGGCCTTACGAGACAGCCCCGATCTACCGCTGCTCGAACAGTTGCGCAGCGGCGACGAGCTACGCACGCCGATCCAGATGGCGCGCATCATCCGTGTTCTTGAAGAGCTCAAGCTCGCAGGCTTCGTCAGCGACTCACTGGCGTTGCTGGCCGAACCCGCAGAGCGGCGGGATCTTGAAAGCTCGCCAACGTTCGTCGAGAACGCTCGTGGCTGTGAGGAGGCCAGCGCATGGCTGAGCCCGATCGCGTCGCTGGCAGCCTAGTCGCCTCGCTGCAGCAACCGGCTGCGGCAGTGGCGCCGCTAGAAGACGCAGAGCGCGAGGCGCTCTCGGAGCTTTTCGCTGTGATCGCCGAGCGCGAGCCGCTAAGCGCTCTTCCGATTGAAAAGGCGCAGGTCATTGAGGCCTACCGCTTTGCCGGCCATCAGCACAGGGATCAAAGGCGCCGCTCCGGCGAGGAGTTCATCAGCCACCCGGTCAGCGTCGCGACTATCTGCGCCGGCCTTGGTCTCGATACGGAGACGCTCGTCGCCGCGCTGCTCCATGACACGGTCGAAGATACCGCTGCTTCGCTCGATCAGATCAAACAGATCTTCGGCGCCGAGGTAGCGTCGCTGGTCGACGGGGTAACCAAGCTCGACGCACTCTCTTTCAAGTCGCGCAACGAGGCGCAGGCCGAGAATTACCGCAAGATGATCGTCGCGATGGCGACCGACATCCGCGTGATCTTGCTGAAGCTCGCCGATCGTCTCCACAACATGCGCACGATCGGCGCGATGCCGAAACAGAAGCAGGTCGAGAAGGCGCGCGAGACGCTCGAAATCTACGCCCCGATAGCTCACCGGCTCGGTGTTCACGCGATCAAGTGGGAGCTGGAGGATCTTGCCTTCGCTGCGCTTCACCCGCGCAAGTTCAACGAGATCAAAGGTCTCGTGAACCAGCAGCGCGAAGCGCGCGAAGAGTACGTCGCGGCGGCCGGCGACGAGCTTCAATCGGAGCTCGAGGCGCTCGGGATCGAGGCCAAGATCTCCGGGCGGGCGAAGCACTTCTACTCGATCTATTCGAAGATGACGAAGAAGGATCGCGAGTTCAATGAGATCTACGACCTCACGGCAATGCGCGTCACGGTTGAGTCGGTGAAGGATTGTTACGGCGCAGTTGGCGTGATCCATTCGCTTTGGAAGCCGCTGCCGGGGCGCTTCAAAGACATGATTGCGATGCCGAAGGCCAACCGCTATCAGTCGCTGCACACAACCGTGATCGGCCCAGAGGGGCTGCCGCTCGAGATTCAGATCCGCACGCGCGACATGCACGAGACAGCCGAGTACGGCGTTGCGGCGCACTGGTCGTACAAGGATCGCTTGGCCGGCGCTGCGCCCGGCACGCCTGAGGCCGAAACGAAGCTGACGTGGCTGCGTTCGATGCTCGAGTGGCAGCAGGAGCTCGCCGACCCTGACGAGTTTGTCGGCAACCTCAAGGGTGAGCTGAATGAAGACGCTGAGGAGGTTTTCGTTTTCACTCCTGAAGGCGAGGTTCGCTCGCTCGCCTCAGGCGCCACACCGCTCGACTTCGCTTACGAGATTCACACCGAACTCGGCCACCGCTGCGTCGGGGCGAAGGTCAATGGAAAGCTCGTGCCGCTCGGTTACGAGCTTCGCTCGGGCGATCGCGTCGAGGTGCTCACGGGGCGCAGGGAGCGCGGGCCCTCGCGTGACTGGCTCGCGATGGTCACAACCACGCGGGCGCGCAAGAAGATCACGCAGTGGTTCAGCGCCGAAAGCCGTGAGGACGCTGAGAGGAGCGGCCGCGAGATGCTCCAAGCCCAGCTGCGCAGCGCAGGCCTGCCGGTTCAGAAGATCACCGGGTCACCGCTCCTGGCTGCGGTCATCCGCGAGATGGGCTTCCGCAAGACGGAAGATTTCTACGTCGCCCTTGGCGGCTCAAAGATCTCGGCCAAAGTGGTCGTCGCAAAGATCATCGCCCAGCTCGGCCAAGGTAAGACGGCGGAGCCGGAGCCCACCGCCGGTGAAGCGCTCGAGACCGAGCGCGCCGGGCCGCGGATGCCGAGCGGCAGCTCGAACGAACTTGGCATCAAGGTCAAGGGGACCGACCGCGTGATGCTGCGGCTGGCGAAGTGCTGCCACCCGGTCCCGGGCGATGGCATCGTTGGCTACGTCTCGCTCGGCCGCGGGATCACAATCCACCGCGACGATTGCCGCAACGTCGCCGCGCTTCGCAAGGACCCGGCAAGGTTTGTGGACGTCCGCTGGGAAGGCGACAACCAGAGCGGGTTTCTGGCCGAAATCCACGTTGACGCCTGGGATCGCACGCGTCTACTGGAAGACCTCTCGCGAACAATCGGTGAGCAGGGGGCAAGCATCGTCGAGGCCCAGTGCCTCGATCACCGGCCGATGGTCGCCAACCGCTTTGTGATTGAGGTCGTCGATACGACGGTCTTGAAGGCGACGATCGCGCGGCTACGTGCCGTCGACGGCGTCTTTGACGCTTACCGCGTTACTCCTGGCGCCTAGCGGGCGGCGCAAGGACGGTCAGCGCTCCCGGCTCAATCGAGAAATCAACTGCGAGGTGCTCTCCTGCGAAGTCGCCGTCAACTTGCAGCGGAAGTGGTTGCTCGTCGGCAGATCGCAGCGCCAGCGCCGTCAGCGGGCCGAGCTGGGTCGTTCCGTTCTTGCCGCCGCTCTTTGCCGTCGCGCCAACGATCCGCAGCGCCGTAACTCCTGCCCGTAGCGGTGCGCCGCTTTTTACCAACGCGGCTGCGAAGCTGCCTGAGTCCAGAGCAACGTTCGCGCAGAGCGTTACCGGGCGCGTCCCAGCGAAGGTGAAATTCTCGCCGTTCTGAACGAGCACCGTCGTAGCGGCCACTTCGGCGCCGCCGCATTCGACCAGAATCCTCGGTTTGCGCAGTGCGTAGCTGCGTAGAAAGACGCTGATGCCTTGTTCGACATAGGACCACTGCTTCAGCCGCGCTTTGCGCCCGGGATTCGCATCAACCTTGGCGACGACGCTGGCGTCGAGGCCAACGCCAGCGGCGAAGGTGAAGACGCGACCGTTGACGCGCCCGAGGTCAACGCGTCGCAGCGGCCAACGCTCTGCGAGATCCAACAGTCGGGCAGTGGAGTCGACAATCTCACTGGGGAGACCGAGCAGTTTGGCGAACACGTTCTGCGAGCCGCCGGGGAGTGGGTAGAGCGGCATCCCTGAACCGGCGAGCGCGGTCGCGACCTCATTGAGCGTGCCGTCGCCGCCGAGCGTTGCAACGACCTCGCTGCCATCGGCGACGGCCGCGGCAGCAAGCTCGCGCGCATCGCCAGGCGCCGTCGTGTCGGCGACCTCGACTGAATAGCGACTGGCGAGCGCGGCTAAAACTAGGTCGCGCATCTTGCGGTTGACCGAGGTTGCGTAGGGGTTGACGACAACCAGCATCCGCCGACGCGGCGCGGCGTTAGAGGATTCCACGGCGACGGAAGAGCGTGATGATCCCAATCAGCAGCACAACCATCACGCTGACAACAATCCAGAACGCTTCGATCTGACCCTGTCCGGGCACACGGACGTTCATTCCAAAGATGCTGGCGATCAGAGTTAGCGGCAGCAGCACAAGGCTGATCGCCGTCAGCACGCGCAGGATCGTGTTGAGCTGGTGCGAGAGAACCGATTCGTTCGTCTCTTCGAGCGCTTCAACGACCTCCTTGAAGTTCTCGAGCATGTCCCAAACGCGTTCCGAGGCGTCATTGATGTCGTCGAAGTAGATGTCCAGGTCTGCAGCCATGTAGCGCTTCGTCGTCCGCTCTAGGTCGGCGAGTGCGGGGCGCATCGGCCGCACGATGGAGCGGAAGTTGATCACTTCCTGCTTGGCGGTAAAGATGTCGCGCACAACCTCGGTTGAGCGGCCCTCAAAAACGTCGTTCTCCAGCTTTTCGAGTTTGTTGCCGATCTTGCGCAGCATCGGGAAGCCGGCATCGACGCAGTCATCGACGATTCGGTACAGCAGGTAGCCGGCGCCCTTGCCGAACAGCTCATCGCGCACCTGCGGCCGGCTCTCGCAGCGCTCGAACAGATAATCGACGGCTGGCAGCGGCGCCTTCGGGATCGTAATCACGTAGTCAGGGCCGACGAATACGTCGAGCTCAACGGCGCTTAGCCGCCGCAGCTCTTTGTCGTAGCGCGGGAACTGCAGCACGATGAAGAGGTAGTTGTCGTACTCGTCGACCTTCGGCCGCTGGTTGCGCGAGTTGAGGTCCTCGTAGTCGAGCTCATGGAACTCGAAGTGCTCTTTCAGCCAGTCGCGCTCAACTGAGCGCCAGTCGCTGAAGTTGATCCACTTAAGGCCGCCCTCAGGGCCGCTCGACTCGACTACCTCAACGCGGGCAGCGCCGAGCTCTTCGGCAACCGGGACCGACTCATTGCCGCGTCGGCGCAGAGGTCGACGCAGCGTAGGCTTGGGAAGGCTCGGCATCGAGACTTCGTGGTTCGTCGGCTGGCATCAGAATTGACCTCTGCGTCGCAGTGTACCCGCGCACCGCGGCGACTTGAAGCTCTGCACGCGCACGTGCTATCTTGCTGCGCACATAGCTGGACACATCTAGAGGGGTGGAGGGACTGGCCCGTTGAAACCCCGGCAACCTCCCGAAAGGGAAGGTGCCAATTCCTGACAGATGTGGTGGGAGTCTCCAGACCTCCGCCACTTGACGGCGGAGGTTTTTTAATGAGCGCCACCAATCTGAAGTGCCGCGAATGCGGATCTGAGTACGAACTGGACCCGATCTACGTCTGCGAACGTTGCTTCGGGCCTCTTGAAGTTGCCTATGACAACAGTGCGCTAGGCCAGGATATTCCTGAGCTGCGACGCCGGATTCAGGGCGGCCCACAGAACCTGTGGCGCTACTCCGACTTCCTGCCGCTCCCGGAAGGGCCTCCGGGCCCGTCGGGCCGCAACTCGTCGCGCGTCGGCCTTGCCGCCGGTTGCACGCCGCTGATCCGCGCCGACCGGCTCGCTGAGCGGCTCGGCCTCGGTGAGGTCTGGGTCAAGA
>CAJBXY010000005.1 GCA_903959665.1 uncultured Solirubrobacterales bacterium
ATCACCGGTGTTGAATCGCCCGACTCGGGAGAGGTTCTGATTGACGGACATGACCTGCGTGATATCGACGGAAACGATTATCGCCGCAGGATTGGAACAGTCATTCAGGGCGGGCAACTCTTGGCAGGGTCGATCTTGGACAACATTTCAGGTGGCGCAGAGATTTCCGAGGATGCTGCTTGGCGCGCGGCCGACGCGGCATCGATCGGAGACGAAATCCGGGCGATGCCGATGAAACTGAACTCACTCGTTAGCACCAGCACGTTCTCTGGCGGGCAGGCCCAGCGAATTCTGATTGCGCGCGCGTTGGCGCGCGATCCAAAGATTCTGCTTTTCGACGAGGCAACCAGCGCACTGGATAACGAGAGCCAAGATGTAGTGATGGAATCGATCAGCAAACTTGATCTGACCCGCGTGGTAATCGCTCACCGCCTCTCGACCGTGATGAATGCCGACCGGATCTTGCTGATCGCAGACGGGCAGCTGCTCGAAGAGGGCACCTATCGATCGCTAATGGACCAAGATGGACTTTTCGCCAAGCTCGCGAAGCGGCAGTTGTCTTGAGCGCGTGATCTCAGCCGCTGAAGGCGCTGATCTCGCGCGCGACGGCGACCGGGTCGTCGTAAGCGGCAAGGTAGCCGGTCCGCGGCAGCATTCGAAGTTGTGCGTCCGGCAGCAGGTCGAGTGCCTCTTCGGCCGCTACCGGCGGGTGGCGTGGGTCTTCTTCGGGCCAGAGCAAGAGCACGGGGAAGTTCATCTCGGAGTAGGCCTCGATCAGTTCGCGCTGAACGCAGTTTGGGCGGCTGCGGGCGAAGACCGCCCACGAGCGCGCGAGGTTGCTGTTGCCTCCAGCATCGGCGAATGAGCGCCGCGCGAGCTCGGTCGCTTCGGCGTTGCCGCGTGCGCTCAGCCGCTGCGCGCGGCCTGGGCGCAGCGCGAACGGCGCGCCCCGCATCAGCACACGGTCAACCCCTGGCAGCGAGCCAAGCCGCGCCAGTGCCAGCCACGCGGCCCACTCGCGGTCGCCGCTGGCGCCGCGGTGAAGCCGGTTGGCGAGCACGATCAGCTTTGAGGGCTTCAGCTGCCCGGCCGCGACCGCGCGCAGCGTCAGTTCAACTCCAAGCCCGTGGCCGCCGACGACCGGCCGCGCGCCTCCAACGTCATTGCAGAAACCGGCGACCACTTCGGCCAGCCAGTCGAGCGAGTAGGGGTGGTGGGGGCGGTCTTCGGAATCGCCGTGCAGTGGCAGGTCAGGCAGGACGACGCGGAAGCGATGCTCAAGCTCCTCGACCAGCGGCACAAATTCGCGGTAGCTGAGCAGCTCCGAATGCCAGAGGATCAGCGCTGGGCCGGTTCCCTGCTCGCGGTAGGCAACGCGGGCTCCGTCGCTGTGGTGGTAGAGCCGCAGCCGCATCGGCGACGGCTAGAGGCCGATCTCCGAGGCCGGCGGAAGCGCGAAGTTGTGTGAGGCGCAGCCGCGTTCGATCTCCTCGATCACGGCGTCGATCACGGCGATCCGCGCAAAGCGCTTCTGCTCAGCTGCGATCACGTGCCAAGGCGCCCAGTCGGTGCTCGTTCGCTCGATCATCTCGTCGACGGCGTCCGAGTAGTCGTCCCAGCGGTCACGGTTGCGCCAATCCTCATCGGTCAGCTTCCATGCCTTCAGTGGGTCGGCTTCGCGCTGCTTGAAGCGCTTGAGCTGCATCCCCGGTGAGATTTCAAGCCAGAGCTTGACGATGATCAGCCCTTCGAGGCTGAGCGAGCGTTCGTAGTCAACGATCTCCGAGTAAGCCCGCTGCCACTGCTCTGTCGTCGCGAAGCCCTCCACCCGTTCAACCAGCACGCGGCCGTACCAAGTGCGGTCGAAGACGGCCATTCCGCCAAGGCCGGGGAGCCACTCGCTGAAGCGCTGGAGGTAGAAGTGGCGCTTCTCGTCCGGCGTTGGAGCGGCGAACTGAACTACGCGCACGTGGCGCGCGTCGAGTGGCGCGACGAGGCGGCGGATCGCCCCACCCTTGCCGGCGGCATCCCAGCCTTCAATGCAGATCAGCAGCCCGGGGCCGATCTTTCCGTCGCCAAGCTTTCCACCGAGCGCCAGTCGCAGCTGATCCATCCGGCGGCTGCGGTCGCTCAGCAGCTGCTCGTAATCCTTACGTGAGAGCTTCTGTGTCAGGTCCAACTCTGAACGGATAGTCATCGGACTGCTAAATCTGCCACAGCTGGCCGATCGGCGCACGGCGCCCCGCTCCGTCCGCCTCAGCCAGAAAGATTCGCCCTGCATGACTCTCGTTCCCGACGACCCTCTGGCGCACCGCGCGCTGGAGTCGCTGCTTCACGCCGAAGCGAGCGTCAGGCGGCGTTTAGCGGGAGACCTTGAGCGCGAAGGGCTTTCGGCGAGCGGCTTCTTCGTGCTTGTCGTGCTCGTCAGCGCCGGCGGCGAATTGGAGCTGCGCGCACTTCGCCACCGCCTCCAAACCTCAAAGGCCAACGCGACTGAGCTGATCGACACGCTCGTGATTCGCGGCCTCGTTACGCGCAGCCGGATGGCCGTTGATCGCCGCACCGTGCTGGTCGCACTGACGCCCTCCGGAAGAGCAACCGTCGACCGCTGCTTCCCCGAACACAGCGAGCGCGTGCAGCGCGCCTTCGCCGTTTTGAACGAGGAAGAGAAGCGTTCGCTGGCAGTGATCTGCCGCAAGCTCGCAGCGTGAAGCGCGCCGCGCGCCGCCGATCTGCCGCCGCCTTGCGAGAATGGAGCGCTCGATGTCCTCGCCTCCGCGCCCAGTAGATCCAAACGCCTCATTCCCCGAGCTCGAAGAGCAGGTCTTGGAGCGCTGGCGGGAGCGCGACGTCTTTGCTGAATCTCTCCGCCGCCGCGAGGGCGCCGAGCCGTGGGTCTTCTATGAGGGGCCGCCAACCGCGAACGGCAAGCCGGGCTCGCACCACGTGCTGGCGCGCGTCTTCAAAGACATCTACCCGCGCTACAAAACGATGCAAGGCCACTACGTCGAGCGCAAGGGTGGCTGGGACTGCCACGGACTTCCGGTTGAGATCACGGTCGAGCAGGAGCTGGGAATTTCATCGAAGGCTGAGATCGAAGAGTTCGGCATCGCCGAGTTCAACCAGAAGTGCCGCGACTCTGTCTTTACCTTCCTCGACGAGTGGGATCGGCTGACCGAGCGGATCGGCTTTTGGATCGATCTTGATGACGCCTACCGCACGCTCGACTCCGGCTACGTCGAGTCTGTTTGGTGGGCGCTGAAGCAGATCTGGGACAAGGAGATGCTTTACGAGGGCCACAAGGTTGTCCCTTACTGCCCGCGCTGTGGCACCTCGCTCTCCTCGCATGAGGTCGCCCAGGGCTACAAGGATGTGATCGACGCCAGCGTCTTCGTCCGCTTCCCACTGATCGAAGCAGAGGCTCCGCTGGAGGCCGGCGACGAGCTGATCGTCTGGACAACGACGCCATGGACTTTGGTCTCCAACGCTGCCGTCGCAGTTGATCCGAAGCTGACGTACGTCCGCGCGAAGGTTCCCGGAGACGACGCGGTGATGGTTGTTGCCGAGGCGCTCGTCGGGCGCGTGCTCGGCGAGGAGGTAGAGGTTCTGGACCGCTTCCCAGGCGCCGATCTGGAGGGCGCTAGCTACGAGCCTCCGTTCGATTTCATCACCGCCGCCGACTGGGGCGAGCGCGGCCAGACCGTACTGGCCGCCGATTTCGTAACCGACCAGGACGGCTCAGGCCTCGTCCACACCGCCGTCGCTTTCGGCGAAGACGATTACCGCCTCGGCCAGCAGGCCGGGCTCGCGGTTGTCAACCCGGTCCGCCTCGACGGCACCTACGACGAGCGGATCGGCCCGTACGAAGGGCGCTTCGTCAAGGACTGCGACGCCGACCTCGTAGCCGACCTCAAAGCCCGCGGCAAGCTGCTGCGCAGCGAGCGGTACGAGCACTCCTATCCGCACTGCTGGCGCTGCTCAACGCCGCTGCTCTACTACGCCAAGCCATCCTGGTACATCGCCACCTCGCAGATCCGCGACCAGATGCTGGCCGCCAACGAGACGATCGACTGGAACCCGCCGCACATCAAGGAGGGCCGCTTCGGCGACTGGCTGCGCGGCAACGTTGACTGGGCGATCTCGCGCGAGCGCTACTGGGGCACGCCGCTGCCAATCTGGCGCTGCGCCAACGGCCACGCCGAGTGCGTTGGCTCGTTCGAGCAGCTCAAAGAGCTCTCCGGCGTGTTGATCGACGATCCGCACCGCCCTTACGTCGACGACGTCGGCTTCCCTTGCCCGCAGTGCAGCGAGCCGATGGCGCGCGTCCCCGAGGTAGTTGACGTGTGGTTCGACTCCGGCGCGATGCCGTTCGCTCAGTACCACGCGCCGTTCGAGAACGAAGCGAAGTTTGAGCAGCGCTTCCCGGCCGACTTCATCTGCGAGGCGATCGATCAAACGCGCGGCTGGTTCTACTCGCTGCTGGCGGTCTCAACGCTGCTCTTTGGCAAGTCCTCCTACGAGGCCGTCGTCTGCCTTGGCCACATCCGTGACGAGGACGACCGCAAGATGAGCAAGTCGATCGGCAACGTCGTCGAGCCGTGGGAGATCCTCGACCGCTTCGGCGCCGACGCGATGCGCTGGTACTTCTTCACCGCCAAGCAGCCATGGGACGGCTACCGCTTCTCCGTCGATGCCGTTGGTGATGGCGTACGACTCTTCCTCAAGCAGCTTTGGAACAGTTACTCGTTCCTGGTTCTTTACGAAAACGCGGCCGGCGAGAATCAGATCGAAGGCGAAGAGACCGAGCTTGACCTCTGGCTGCGCTCGCGCCTTGCGGCGACGGTCGAGGAGGTAACCGAAGCGCTCGACGGCTTCGACGCCACCAGCGGCGGCCGTGCGATCGCCGCCTTTGTCGACGATCTTTCGAACTGGTACGTGCGGCGCTCGCGCAGGCGCTTCTGGGAGGGCGACGCCGTCGCAATCGCGACGCTGCGCGAGGCTTTGATCACGGTTTCGAAGCTGCTCGCCCCGTTTACCCCCTTCATCGCCGATGAGATCTACGACAACCTCGACGGCAGCGAGCCGTCGGTTCATCTCTGTGATTGGCCGCAGCCGGGCGCGGCGCGCGACCTTGGTCTTGAGACGGCGATGGCGACGGCCCGCGAGACGGTGCGCCTCGGCCTTGCCGCGCGCGGCCAGGCGAAGATCAAGCTGCGCCAACCGCTGCGCGAAGCGGTCGTCGTTGCCGCCGGCCCGGAGCGCGAAGCGATCGAGCAGCTCGCTGGAATTGTTGAGGACGAGCTGAACGTTGAGGAGCTGCGCTTCGTTGACAACGCCGACGAGCTCGGTTCCTACGAGGTGAAGGCCAACTACCGAACGCTGGGGCCGCGCTTTGGCAAGAAGATGCCGCTCGTGGCAGCGGCCGTCGCTGCGCTCGACCCCGCCCACGTGGCGGCGACGCTGCGTGAAGGTGGCAGCGTCGGCGTCGTCGTCGACGGCGACGAGCACCCGCTTGGCGAGGATGATCTGCTGCTGGCGATGGCGCCGCTCGGCGGCTACCAGCTCGAGCGCGAAGGCTCGCACGCAGTCGCGCTTGATCTTCAGCTCGACGACGAGCTGCTGCGCCGCGGCCTCGCGCGCGAAGTGATTCACGCCGTCCAGAACGCGCGCAAGGAGGCGGGGCTGGCGGTCGAGGATCGTATTGCGCTTGAGCTAAGCGGCGACGAAGCGATGCTGGCCGCTGCGCGCGAATATCAGCAGTTGATCGCCGATGAGGCGCTGGCGACGAGCGTCGAGATCACCGACGCGCTGGAAGGCGCATCGGCGACCACGCTCGACGGTCACGAACTGCTGATCAAGCTCGAGAAAGCGTGAACTTAGGCGCTTAGTGCGTTGTTGAGCTCTTGCTCAATCCGCGGTTTTGGCTGCGCGCCGACGATCTGAGCGGCGGCGGCGCCGTTCTTGAACAGGATCATCGTCGGGATCGACATCACGCCGAAGTTGGCTGCCGTCTGCTGGTTATCGTCGATGTTGAGCTTGACGACGCGAACGTCATCACGCTCCGAATCGATCTGCTCGAGAACCGGGCCGACCATCTTGCAGGGGCCGCACCAAGGAGCCCAGAAGTCAACCAGAATCGGTGTCTCCGATGAGGCCTCTACTACGTCCGCTTGGAAGCTGCTGTCGCTGATCTCGGGAAGTGCCATTGCGCTGCTCCTTAACTTTCAAATCGGTGGATACAGATACCACTATACAAAGTGTAGTGACCCGTCTCAGCGGCGCTGGCCTAAATCGCCAGGTGCTTCGAGTTTTTGGATCTGAAGCAGGCTTGTCGTTCCCGGCTGCCCGCTCGGGAGGCCGGCAGTGATTCCCACCCGCTGCCCCGGCTTCAGCCAACCGAGTTCGACGACGCGCCGCGCCGAGTCGGCGATCAGCTCCTCGGTCGTCTCATGGCGACGTTGCAGCCCGGCGGTAACGCCCCAGAGCAGGCCGCAGCGGCGGACGGTTTCGCGGCCGGGGGAGAGCGCGAAGATCGGAACCGTCGGCCGGTGCGCTGAAACGAGCCGCGCTGAGCGGCCGGAGAGCGTCGGCACGACGATCGCGTCGAGCTCCAGCTCGCTGGCGGCGGCAACGGCCTTGTGAGCGACCGTGTAGCCGGGGTCGCGCCCGTCGCGGCGCACGCGCTGCTCGTTCCAACGTTGGTACGGAGCCTCGCGCTCGGTTGTACGGGCGACCGAATCCATCATCGCCACCGCCTCCACCGGGTAGGCACCAACGGCTGTCTCCTGCGAGAGCATCACGGCGTCGGTTCCATCAAGAATTGCGTTGGCGACGTCGGCCACTTCGGCCCGCGTCGGGCGCGCCGCGCGAACCATCGAATCGAGCATCTGTGTTGCCGTGATCGAAGCGCGGGCGTGCTCGCCGGCTAGTCGCAGCAGCCGCTTCTGAACCATTGGCACGTCCTCGATCGGCAGTTCAATTCCAAGGTCGCCGCGGGCCACCATGATCGCGTCACTAACGCGGATGATGTCCTCGGCACGGGCCACGGCTTGGGGCTTCTCGATCTTCGCGATCAGCGGCACGCGCGTGTGTTCGCGCAGCTCCGTCACCTCTTCCGGCTTTCGCACAAAGCTCAGCGCAACCATGTCAACACCGATCTCAATTCCCGCCGCGAGGTGGGCAAGGTCTTCCTCTGGAACCGAAGGCAGCTCATCGGCCGGCCCTGGAATGTTCAGCCCTTGGCGCGAGACGATGATTCCGCCCAGCTCAACTTCGCAGTCGAACTCGAGATCGTCGGGGCGCCTGTCCCTGACGCGCAGTCGCACCGATCCGTCGGCTAGGTAGACCGACTCACCAAGCTCGACGGCTTTCGCCAGCCCCGGCCAGTTGACCGTCAGGTGGCCGGCGTTGCCTGGCTTCTCGTCGTTTGCGTGGCAGCTAAAGGTGACCTTGTCGCCGGCCCGCAGCAGCACCTCACCCTCTTCGATCTGGCCGATGCGGATCTTCGGCCCAGGGAGGTCCTGAAGGATCGCCACGGCGCGGCCGCCGCGCTCCGAAGCTTCGCGCACAAGCCGTGCGGTCTCAGCGTGGAGCTCGTGCGTGCCGTGGCTGAAGTTGAGCCGCGCTACATCCATTCCCGCGTTGACCATCGCCAGCAGCACTTCAGGATCGGTCGAAGCGGGGCCGATAGTGGCAACGATTTTGGTGCGGCGCTGGGGCATCAGAACAGCAACGCTACTGGGCAAACGGCGCTGCGGTCACACGCTCGCGCCCAAGCCTGCTCTAGGCCGGCGCTACAAACTGGCCATCAACCAGCAGCGGCGCGCCGTCGGCGCTCAGCCGGCCGCCTTGTCGCAGGTCGCAGATCAGATCCCAGTGGAGCGCGCTTTCGTTGCGGCCGCCGGTCTCCGGGTAAGAGCGACCGAGCGCCAGATGAACTGTGCCGCCGATCTTCTCGTCGAAGAGAATTGAGCCGACCGGCCGCGTGATCCCGAAGTTCGTGCCGATCCCAACCTCGCCGAGCCTGCGAGCGCCTTCGTCGGTTGCGAGCGCCTGCTGGAGGTATTCGTCGCCGCGCTCTGCGCGCGCCTCGACGACTAGGCCTTTTGCGAACACCAGCTCAACGCCGTCAACCTCCACGCCGGCCGGGGCGCTCGGGATCGTGAAGCGAATTCGACCTTCCGCGCTGCTTTCGACCGGGCCGCTGAAGATCTCGCCGCTGGGCATGTTGCGTCGTCCGTCGCTGTTGACCCAGCTGCGTCCTTTTACGCTCAGCTTTAGATCTGTCCCCTCGGCCTCAATCCTCAACTCGCGGACGCCTTCGAGCCGTTCGATCAGCTCAGCTTGAAAGGCACCCAGCTCGCCCCACGCGGCCGGCGGGTCGGGCCGGTCAAGGAAGGTCGCGCCGCGGACAAAGGCGGCGAACTCTTCCAGCTCCATTCCCGCGAGCTCGGCCCCGGCCGGCGTTGGCCAGAGCGTTGAACACCAACGCTTCTTCATCGTCCGCTCGCGCAGCGGCCTACGCGCCCGCGCGGCTCGCGCGATTCGCGCCGGGTCGACGCCGGCAAGTTCGCGCGGGTCGTGCGGCGCCTGAATCCCGAGCACTGCCGTCAGCTCCTTCGCCTCTGCCATCGCAACGTCATCGAAGTCATCGAGCTGAGCATCGTGAGCGTTCTCGTAGAAGTTCTTTGCCTGCCCGGGCAGCTCAACGTGGAGCGTCGGCCACGCCTCGCGCGCGAGCACCGCGCGCTGCAGCTCCAGCAGCAGCGGCGCCGCCATCGCCGTTGAGCGGATCACAACCTTCTGGTGCGCCTCGACTTCAAGGCACCAGCCAGCCAGCAGCTCGGCCATCGCCGCTGGGTTGATCACCGCTGCTACGCGCTCGGCTGCCGCCTGATCTGATTCGCGCTCGCTCATGGCGCCTTCACGTCGGGGAACCATTCGGCGCAGTGCTCGCGGATGCTGGCGCGGACAAAGTCCCGCTCTTCGCGGCTGCAGGCGCGCAGCCGCGCCAGCAGATCTCTCTGGCCGCTCGTCTCTACATCGTTGATCGTCCAGCTAAGCGCGAGCCGCTCAAAGAGGAACTCAAGCGCGCGGTGCCACGCGTCCTCCTGCGAGAGAATGTTGCCTTCAAACGTCTTCGTGTACTGCGCGCGCGTCTTCGGGCTCAGCACGCAGCGCAGCTCCAGCACGATCCCATCATCGGAGCGGTATTCCACGCCAGGCGGCTCGGGCATCGCCGGCCCGGCGCCCTGCTCGCGCGAGCGGCGCCGCGCGCGTCTGCCCATCAGGTGGTCGCGGCGGCGGTTTCAAGCTGGCCGCGCACGTCGCCTGTAAGCGGTTCGGTGTGGCCTGCCCAAGCGGTCGCCGGCGCCAGCGCCGCGAGCTTGAGCATTGACTGGCGAGCCATCTCCGTATCCCAGTTGAAGGCCGCGTGGGGGACTCGCGCATGGCCCTTGAAGCCGGTCTGCGGGTCGAGCGTGTAGAAGCAGTCGCTAACCAGCGCGAGGCGGTCCGATTCGCGCCAAAGGCCAATCAATCCCGGAGCGTGCCCCGGCAGGTGGATCACTTTGAAGCCGGCGATCTCGTCGCCCTCGGCGAGCGTGCCGCTGATCTTCACCGGGCCACCGTCCCAGCTGACGAGCAGCTTCGGCAGCAGCGCGCGGCCAACCGCGTTGAGCTTCGAGATGTCGAAGTAGTGCTCGCCGCCGTCGCCTTCAGCGTCGGCAACCTCATCGGCGTGGCAGAGCACCGGCACGCCGAGCTGCGGCGCCACGCCGCGGTGGTCGGCGTGGCCGTGGCCGAGCACTACGCGCGTGATCCCCCCGAGCTGCGCGCCGGCGATCGCGATCGCCGGGCCCATCGACTTAACGCCGGCGTCAAAGAGCATCACGCCATCGCCGTCACGGACGAAGTAGACGTTCATCGTCTTGCCGGGGAAGCCGCCGCGGATCACCCAGACGCCCTCGGCGATCTGCTCCGGCGCGCTTGCCGCCAGCTTCGCCATCAGTTTTGTGCGGCCATTGAAGGCGCTCTTCATTCCGGCGTCCATCTTTGAGCCGTCGGGTGGGAGCAGGCCGAGCTGGCGGGCGATCGTCATCCCGTCGGCGAAGGCGTTGTTCTCTACGATCAATCCGTCGCGAACGATCAGCACGTCGACGCCTTCAAGTTCGATCTTTGTGCCGTTCGGTTCGATCCCTTGGAACGGCCCTCCGGTGAATGTGCCGGTCGCCTCCCAGCGAACCGCCGCGCGGTCGTCCTCGACCGTCACCTCGACAACATTGAAATTGAAGTCGGGGAAGGGCTCAAAGATGCCGCTGAGGAAGGCGCGCACGCCGTCGGGGGCGGTCGTGTCAACTTGGCCACGGACGTTCTCGCGGCCGCCGGGGCGCCAGCAGGCAACGGCCGCTTCGATGTCATGTGCGATCAAAGCGTCGAAGTACTTCTTCGCCACTGCGGTGGTTGTCGCGGCGTCGATTGCGCCGCTGATCACGCTGGTCGAATCGGTCATCGGGATCCTCTCGCTCTTCGGGCTGCTTGCGGCAGGCTATCGCCCCAGCCGCGCCCGCGGGCTTTGATCCGTAGGCTGGAATCAGTTGTGAGCGAATCTTCCCGAACCCGCGACCTCGGCCGCGGCGAAAAGGTGCTGCCGGGCGTCTGGCGCCTGCGCCTTCCGTTGCCATGGCCGGGAGTGCCGCATTGCAACGCGTGGGCGCTCGCCGCGGGCGATGGAATCGTGCTCGTTGACTGTGGGATGGACCAGCCGGGGTCGATCGCCCAGCTCGAACGCGCGCTCGGCCAGGTCAACCTGCGGATCGACCTAATCCGCCTGCTCGTCTGCACTCACGCGCACTCCGACCATTACGGCCAAGCGGCATCGATCGTCAAAGCGACCGGCTGCGAGCTCTGGATGCATCCAAACCACGAGCACACCGTTCAGGCCGCTACAAATCCCGAGGCGGCGCTCGAGCGGCGCGTCGAGGTGGCGATTCTCAGCGGCGTGCCGCAGGCGCCGCTGCGCGCCTACGCCGAGCAGGCCAAGGGCCGCGGCTCGGGCTTTTCGGGGATCGTCGAACCGTCCCGCGACCTTCTTCCCGGAGTGCAGATCAACACCGACCTCGGCCCCTGGGAGGTAGTCGAAACTCCCGGCCACGCGCCATCGCACGTCTGCCTCTATCAGCCTGAGCGCCGCCTGTTGATCTCCGGCGACCACCTGCTTGGCCGCCCATCGCTTTACTACGACTACGGCTGGACGCCCGACCCCGTCGGCGAGTACCTCAGCTCGCTGGAAGTAGTCGAGGATCTCGACATGCGCCTCTGCCTGCCGGGTCACGGTCGCAGCTTCGCCGAAGTTCCCGCTCACATCACCGCCAACCGTGTTGCGATCGCCGAGCGGATCGACGGCGTGATCGACGCGCTCGCCCAAGACGGTCCGATGACGGCCTTTGAGGTTGTTCAGTCGGTCCACGGCGAAGCGCTCACGCCGGTCAACGCAAACTGGTGGCTCTCGGAGACGCTCTGCTACCTGCGACACCTTGAAGTGACGGCGCGCGCCGAGCGCAGCGAGGGCGACGGCGAGGACCAGCCAGAGCTCTGGCAGCTGATCTAGCTCGCGCCTCCTAGGATTAGCCAATGCGAATCGATCAACTGCTTGATGGCAGCACCGAGCCGCAGTTCTCGTTTGAGTTCTTTCCGCCGAAGAGCGAGGAGGGCGACCGCAACCTGCTTGAGGCCGTCGAGCAGCTCGTGCCGCTTGAGCCCGCCTTCATCTCCGTCACCTACGGCGCCGGCGGCTCAACGCGCGAGAAGACGATTCAGATTGTCGCGCGCATCCGCAACGAGTTTGGAATCGAAGCGATGCCGCACTTCACCTGCGTTGACTCAACCGTTGCCGAGCTGCGCGCGACGCTCGACGAGATGGCCGAGCTGGGGATTGAGAACGTGCTCGCCTTGCGCGGCGACCCGCCGAAGGGTGAGAACGAATGGACGCAAACAGAGGGTGGGCTTGAGTACTCCCGCGAGCTGGTCGAAATGATCAGCAGCGAGTATCCATTTGCGATCGGCGCCGCCGCTTTCCCGGAGACGCACATCGATGCGATCAGCGCCGAAGCCGACCTCGGCTTTCTCAAAGAGAAGGTCGACGCCGGGGCGGACTTTCTCGTCACGCAGCTCTTCTTCGACAACGAGGCCTACTTCGACTTTGTGCTGCGGGCGCGCGAGATCGGGATCACGGTTCCGATCATCCCGGGCATCATGCCGATCAGCAACGTTGCCCAGCTGGAGCGGATGACGACGCTCTGCGGCGCCACGATTCCGCCGGAGCTGCTTGCCGCGCTCGAAGCGCGCAGCGATGATGGGCGCGCAGTTGAGGCGCTCGGCGTTGCCTACGCAACGCTGCAGTGCGCTGAGCTTCTCGCTGGGGGAGCGCCGGGGATTCACTTCTACACGCTCAACCGTTCACCGGCGACGCAGGCGATTCTCGGAGCGCTGAAGCTGCAGCGCCCGTGGCTCAGTCAATAGCTTCGCTGACCTCAAGCTGCTGAGCTACCGCGCTGCTGCCATCGGCGCGCGACCAGCGAACGTCGATCGAGTCATCTTGCCGGTAGGTGCCAACGCCCCAGGCGCCGAGCGCCCAGCGCCAGCGGCTGATCTTGTCTTTCGCTAGCGAACGGGGGAAGACGAGCGCTCCATCACGGACCTGATAATCGGCTGGCTGCTGCTGGAGCACGCCGTTGACGTACACCTCGAACGGCGAGCGAACATCTTTCGGGAGCGGGACGATCGATTGGGCCACAGCTGGATCCTACGAGCCCGCCGCGCGGCAGCATAGGCTCGCCGCGTGGCTACCAGCGAACAGTTCACCGTGCGCCGCTCGCCGCGCGCTCGCCGCGTGCGCGTTCGCGTCGAGCCAGACGGCTCGCTGCTGGTGACACTGCCGCAAGCGGCGAGGGCCAGCGAGGCCGATCAGGCGGTTGCCCAGCTTCAGCAGTGGATCGCCGATCGTCGCGCAAAGCTGGAGCAGGCGCGGAGCGTTCTTCTGCGCCCGGCGGGCACGCTTCCATATCTCAGCGAGCTGCTCAGCGTGACCGAGCAGGCAGGTCGATCGCGCGCCCACCGCAGCGGCGACCAGCTGCTCGTTCCCAGCGACCACCGGCGCGAGCCGGCGATAGAGCGCTGGTACCGGCGCCAAGCCAAAGCAGAGGTGAGCGAACGGCTCGCGCCGGCGCTTGACGCGCTCGGCGTTGAAGCTGGGCCGATCTCGATCCGCGATCAGCGGACCCGCTGGGGCAGCTGTTCATCGAGCGGCGCGCTCTCGTTTAACTGGCGGCTGCTGCTCGGCCCACCGCAGCTGCTCGATTACGTCGTCTGGCATGAGGCCTGCCACCTAGTTGTGCTTGATCACTCGCCGCGCTTCTGGGCGCTGCTTCAGCAGCACCGCCCCAATTACCACGAGCCGCGCGAGTGGCTGCGCCGCAACGGCTCCGCGCTCCAGCTCTAGGTCGCCTAATCGTTGCCGAGCACGCGGCGAAGAGCCGCGTATGGATCCTCATCTTCGCGCGGCTCAATCACGGCGCGGCGGATCCGCCCAGTAAAAGCCTGAACCGACCCATCGCCGCGAAGGTCAACGCCGCCGCGCACTCTTGGGCCGCTTACCTCGGCTCGCACCGCGACGAGCTCGGCGGGCTGATACTCGCGCCCGAGCGACTTTGTCGTTTCCTTGCGGACCGTTTGCGCCATCGCGCGGATCTCAGTCTCGAGCGCGTCGAGCGCCCCGTCCAGCGTCACGAAGCGCTGGCGTTCGGAGTCGCCCTCGCGGCGCAGCGTGAGCGAATAGGAGCGGGCCAAAGGGTTAGACGATGACGAGCAGAACGATCACCATCGTCGCGATCGCAAGCGCCACCGAGACGGCTCCAAGCGCGATCCCAGCGCCGCGGCTGGGCGGAAACGATTCCGATGCCGTTCCGATTCCGCCGATGATCACTGCCCAAGCGGCGAAGACGATGCCGATGATGAAAAACGGTGTTTCACTGTGAGCTGCCTCGCTGGCGAGGATCAAAGTTGCTTGCGTCATATCCGGCACGCTACCCAACGCCGCCGCCGGACGCGACCTGGCCTCCCGGCCCGCCTTCATAACGACTCTCGGTCGCTTCGCGCTGACCGTGGTAATGGCTACCGAGTTCGGGGTGACCGTAAGGCCGCTCGGCGGCCTGGTCGAGCGTCATGAACGAGAGCTGCGCGATCGGCAGCCCAGCCCAGAGTTTGATTGGAACACGCGTCAAGTTGTTCAGCTCTAGCGTCAGCGTTCCCTTCCAGCCCGGGTCGCAGAAGCCGGCCGTCGCGTGGACGATCAGCCCCAAACGGCCAAGCGAAGATTTCCCTTCGATCCGCGCGACGATGTCGTCGGGTAGCTCAACCCACTCCTCGGTGCGGCCGAGGCAGAACTCCCCGGGGTGAATCACAAACGGTTCATCCGGCTCAATCGTCACCGGCTCGGTTAGGTCCTGCGGTGGGTTCTTCAGGTCGATCGCGCTAACGCGATGGTTGTGGAACACGCGGAACGAGTTGCCAAGGCGCAGGTCAACGCTGGCCGGCTGCACCATCGTCTCATCCCACGGTTCGATCACGATCCGTCCTTCGCCAACGAGGCGGCGAATCGTTCCGTCGGAGAGAACAGAGGCGGTGGCCATCGGCTGATCCTAAACGGCTGCGCCCACGGCTCGTCGCGAGCGTCAGGCGCGGTCGCGTTGGCGCGAGCCGATCACGCGCATCCGAGCCGGCGCAGGAGCGGCCGGTTCACCGTGCGGGCCGCGCCTTGGTGAGCGCGGAAGTGGGCCGCGCGGGTGCGGTGATGATGGCTTCAGCGAGCCGCCATCGCCGCTAGAGGCTTCGGCATCTTCGGGCTTCTGCTTGATCGCCCACCAGACGATCGCGAAGAGCGCCAAGATCGGCAGCTTCAAGACGACCATCATAAAGATGAAAACCCACGTGTTCACAGTCCGGCGATACTACTGGCGGCCGCCGCGATTCGCACTCTTTCTGGCGCCCACGCGCTAGCTGCGCAGTGCGATCGGTTGGTGCGCAAAGGTCGTCATCTGCTGCAGCTCACCAACCCGTGCCGCGATCTCATTGCCGCTCAGCTCGACGATTCGCTCGGTGCCGAAGTCTTCAACGTTGAACGAGGCAAGCGCCGTTCCGTAGACCATCGCTTGCGTCAGTAGCTCATGATCTATCGGCCGTTCAGGGTGGGCGGCAACGTAACCAACGAAGCCGCCGGCGAAGCTGTCACCGGCGCCGGTCGGGTCGATCACCGACGCGAGCGGGAAGGCCGGCAGCGCGAAGTAACCATCCTTCGTGAACAGCGCGGCGCCGTACTTGCCCTGCTTGGCGATCACCGAGCTCGGCCCCCAGTCGAGAATCTCGTTCGCTGCTGCGACGAAGTTCGGCGCCTCTGTCAGCAACTCAAGTTCCTCGTCATTGAGGATTAGGCAGTCAACGCCAGCGATCGTCTCAACGAGCGAGTCGCGCGCGATGTTGATCCACAGATCCATCGAGTCCATCGCCACGAATCGCGCCTTCTGGCACTGGCCGCGAACCTCGTTCTGCAGATCGGGAACGATGTTGGCGAGGAACAGCACGTCGCAATCCTTCGCTTCCTGCGAGAGCTTCGGCTTGAACTCTTCGAAAACGTTCAGTTCAGTTACGTGAGTCTCACGGCTGTTGAGGTTGTCGTGGTACTCGCCCTTCCAGAAGAAGGTCTTTCCGCCGGCGACCTGCTCAACGTCGTCGGTGATCGTGCCGCGCGTCTGCAACACCTCCCAAGACTGGGCGTCAAAGTCGTCGCCGACCGGCCCGATCACGCGGACCTGATCGAAGAACGAGGCGGCCAGCGCAAAATGGGTCGCGGCGCCGCCGAGCATCCGCTCGCGCTCGCCAAAAGGCGTCGTCACTGCGTCATATGCGATCGATCCAACGACGGTAAGACTCATCTGCGCAGCGAGGTTAGCCTGCCGGCGCATCGGAGCGTCTGGCCGCAGCGATTCGTGCCTGGATACGCCAAAGCCCTAGTCTGCCTGCCGTGACTTCATTTGCCGAGCTCGGACTCTCCGAGACGACCCTCCAAGCGTTAAGCGACGTTGGCTACACAGAGCCAAGTCCAATTCAGGAGCAGACGATCCCCGCACTGCTCGAAGGGCGCGACATCATCGGCCAGGCTCAGACCGGCTCCGGCAAGACGGCGGCCTTTGGCTTGCCGCTGGTCGAGTACATCGATCCGGAGATCAAAGATTGCCAAGCAATCGTCCTAACCCCTACGCGTGAGCTCTGCATTCAGGTAACTCAGGCACTTCGCGCCTATGGCGAGCCAAAGGGAGTTGACGTTGTTGCCGTCTTCGGCGGCGCGCCGATTCGCACCCAGCAGGCGCAGCTTCGCGCCGGTGGCCAGATTGTCGTCGGCACCGTCGGCCGCGTGCTCGACCTAATCACGCGCGCCTCGCTGATTCTTCACGACTGCCGTTTTGTCGTCCTCGACGAGGCCGACGAGATGCTCGATCTTGGCTTCCTTGAGGACGTTGAGAAGATTCTCTCGCGCACGCCGAGCGGCCGCCAGACGGCGCTCTTCAGCGCGACGATGCCGCCGCCGATCCGCAAGCTCGCCGACCGCTACCTCTACGAGCCTGAGGTAATCAAGGTTGAGGCGAAGACGCTGACCGTCGACACCGTCGAGCAGTTCCGCCTTGAGGTTGGCCAGAAGGACAAGCCGGCCAAGCTGGTCGAGGTTCTCGCCGCCGAGAAGCCGACCCAGGCGATCGTCTTCGCTCGCACAAAGATCCGCTGCGACCAACTCTTCCGCACGCTGCGCGACAAGGGGATGAACGTCCGCGCCCTTCATGGCGACATGTCGCAAGGCTCGCGTGACGGAGTGATGCTGGCCTTCAAGGGCGGCCGTGTGCCAATCCTTGTAGCGACCGACGTTGCCGCCCGTGGGCTTGACATCTCCTCGGTTACGCACGTCGTCAACTTCGATGTGCCGATCTCTCCTGACGTTTACGTTCACCGCATCGGCCGCACCGGCCGCGTCGGTCGTTCGGGCCGCGCGATCACCTTCGTCGAGCCAAAGCAGCAGAGCGAGCTCGAGGCGATCGAGAAGCACACCGGCGTAACGATGACGCAGTGGGCGCCGGGCGCGAAGACCGACGCCGCTCCAGGCGCTGAGAAGCCCGGTCACGCTGAGAAGCCGAGCCCTGCCGAGAAGCCGAGCCGCGCTGAGAAGCCGAGTCGCCACGCGAAGCCGCAGGTTGACAAGAGCGTTGATCAGGAAGGGCCGTGGGCGAAACTGATTGTCGCTGCCGGCAAAGCGGAGGGAATTAAACCGGCCGATCTGGTTAAGGCCGTCACCTCGGCCGCTGGCATCGGCGGCGAGGCCGTTCGCGACGTGAAGATCTTCGAACGCTTCTCCTTCCTCTCGGTCCCTGAAGGCGATTCGCAGCGGATCATCGAGGCCGTCAGCGGCGCCGACGTCAAGGGAACAAAGATCAGCCTCGAGCCGGTTGGCGCCGACGGCTAAGGCGGCAATCCTGCCGCCGCTGGGAATTCGGCTACCTGCTGTCGGCAACTGTGCGAGAATAGAGCCAGATGACTTCACTCCTTGACCCTGTGGTGATCCCCGGCGAGTCCGAGTTCCAGCTCCCCGGCGACGGCATTCTCGCTCCTGCCAGCTTCGACGTTCCCGAGAGCTTTGATTCTGCCTGTACGGTCTGCGGCGCAAGCCGCGTTGAGGGTCAAGACTGGTGCCTTGAGTGTGGCACCGCGTTTGTTGCCCAGCGCGGCATTCCCGGCGTACAGACGGTCGCCTTGGCTGGAGCCTTCACGCTGCTGATGGCCGGCGGCGCCGTTGCCGCTGGCGTCGCCGCAATCAACGACACGCTGCCGCCACGCAAGACTGAAGTAAAGGTTGTTGCGCAGACCGCCGAGGCGATAGCGACGACGCCCGATCCACTGCCGCTCGAAGATCCAGTGCCTTCGGACGCGATCCCGTTTGACGAGGCGATCCCATTCGACAGCGGCTCAACTCCGGTACCCGTTCCTGCCCCCGAGCCGACGCCGGAGCCGGATGATCCTGTGATTGAGCTTGGAGCCGACGCGGCCTCGCTCTACGACCCGGAAGACAACGCCACTAGCTACAACGAGCCGGAGAAGGCGATCGGAGAGAAGGCCACCCCAAGCTGGTTCGTCGCCACAGCCCCGGGAACCACTCCCGGCGTTACAGACCCGATGAATGTTGGGCTCAACATTGATCTCGGCGGCAAGAAGACGGTTACGCAGCTGACGCTCACGACTGTCACGCCGGGCTTCACCGTGACGGTGCTCGGAGCGACAACCACCGACCCCCCACAGTCGGTCAACGACCCGGCCTGGCGCGAGCTCGGCGAGGCCGTATCGGTTGACAAAATCTC
>CAJBXY010000006.1 GCA_903959665.1 uncultured Solirubrobacterales bacterium
CGCGCGTCAAGCTCGCGCGCTAGCGCCAGCGCCTCATAACCGCCCGCAGCCTCGGTAGTAACCAGCTGGCAACCGTCGGCCAGCGCTTCGAGCTGGGCTATCCCGTAATCCTCTCGGCGGGGAGCGCAAACGAAGAGCTTTGAGCGGCTAAGCAGGTCGCGGTATCGCTCCGGCTCCAGCTTGCCGACCAGCTCAACGCCCGGGCCGGGGCTAGCCAGCCGGCTGGGGTCGAGCCCGGCGACGAGAAGCCGCTCGTCATCACGCCGCGCCCGCTGCCACGCTGCGAGCACTCGGTCGAGCCCCTTCTTCTGCGGGTCGGAGGCATAAGTGAGAGCTGCGATGTCGCGCTCCGCCGCCGGGCGCGGCGAGCCGCTCGTGGTAACCGGAATTGGAACCACTACGGCGGCGGCGCCGGCGGCCGGGGAGGCGGCCAGCGCGGCCGCTGAGGTTGGGATCAGCAACGAAGCCTCGGCCAGCCTGCGCCGCTCCAGCGGCCGCTGCCAGATGCCGTCGTGGCCGCGGCGGTTCTCGGCCGAGCTTGCGTCAAAGCGGATTGCGCCCGGCTGCGGCCAGAGCAGCGCGGCGGTCGTAGTTGAGTAGACGATTGCGCCGGGCTTTGCGGCGGCGATCGCGCTGCGCGCGGCTGCTGCGCTGGCCCGCGCCCAGAGCAGGTCGGTCAGGGCGAGCGTTCGAACCTGCCGCTGCGGCGCGGCGCGGGCAATTTCGACCGTCGCGCCGGCGCCGCGCAGCAGCGCTGCGAATGCCTGATCGGAGGCCCGCAGCCCGGTCGTCGATCCGAGCGAGACGAGCAGCAGGTCGGGAGCGCTCACGTTGCCTTCCATTCCTGCGGGCCGGCCTCGCGCCGTAGCCCTGGCGTGCGGACAAGCTTGATCGGTTTGATCGGCGAGCCGGAGGCGACGAAGAAGGTCACTCCATCACGCTCCTCGATTGCCGTCACGGCCCGGTCTTGGTGGCGCCAGGCGAGCGCCCAGATCACCATGAAGCCGGCTGCGATCGCTGCGATCTGGGGCAGGAAGAAGGAGAAGAGCGCCGAGACGAGCGCCGCCAGTAGCAGCGGCCAGAGGCGGCTGAGGAGCATCCGTCCAACGTTTAGCTCTGGCAGCGTCGTCGTGCTCTGAGCTTCGCGCAGCGCCCGGGCGATCGACGGGCTCGCCTCCAGCCTCCTGCCCAGCCAAGCACCGATCAGCGCCGCCACGACCCACCAGCCGGCGGCGATCAAGACCAGCAGGCTGTCGCCGAGCGCATTCGATTGGACGACCGTAATCACCGCCAGCGCGGTCGCCGAAGCTGCGCTGAGTAGAACCGTCGTCTTGAGCAGATCGACGTAGCGCATCGTTAGTCGGCCAGTGCTGAGAGCAGCGAGCTCACGCCTTCGGTTCCGTCGACCAGCAGGTCGGCCTCGGCCAGCAGCTCGCTTGGGGTTTGCTCGGAACGGACGCCTACGCAGAGGATCTCGGTAAGTCGCCCTTCGTGCTGGAGCGCGCGCAGCGCGCGGAAGGCGTCGAGGTCGGTTCTGTCATCGCCAACGTAAAGAGCGTTGTCAACGTCGACTTGATCGAGCAGCGCGTGAACCGCGTCGCTCTTATCGCTCGTGACAGGCGCGCGCAGCTCAATCACGCTGCGACCGCGGTGGATCAGCAGCCCGTGACCTTTGGCCTGCTCGGCGATCCGCTCGGCGACGGTCTCGGCCGCAGCCTCGTCGTCGAGGCCGCGCCAGTGCAGCGCGACGATCGGCCCTTTCTCTTCGATCCGCAGCCCGCTCTCTTCGCGCAGCTCGGGAAAAGCGTCGAGCGCTGCGGCATGGACGCGATCGGTCCAAGCTTCGGCCTCAGCGTTGACGGTCGGCTCGTGCGCCCCCCGCGGCAGCAGCTCAAGCCCGTGGTTGCCGGAATAGGGGATCGAACCGATGCCAACGATTCGCCGCGCCTCCTTCGCTTGGCGGCCGCTGACGCAGCCGATCAGGCCGTAGATCGCTTGGCAGTCGATCAGCAGACGGCGCGTCAACTCGGGAACGCTAGAGGCCTGCGGGTCGCGCACGATCGGCGCCAGCGTGCCATCAACGTCGAACAGCAGCGCCGTACGCACAGGCTCAGCGCTGAGCGGCGCAATCGCGCTGGCAAGTGAGGAGGCGGGTGGCATCGAACCTATTATGAACGGGTGACCTCCCCGCGCATCTCTCAGCTGGCAATCCTTGGGGTCGCGACAGGCATCTTCAGCGGGCTCTTCGGCGTTGGCGGCGGCATCGTGCTGGTGCCGCTGCTGGTTCTTTGGATCGGTTTCGATGAACGCCGCGCCGCCGCCACCTCGCTGCTGGCGATCGTCATTGCCGCTAGCGCCGGCGCCGCGACCCAGCTGATCTACGGCAATGTTGATTTTGTCGCAGCGCTGACTGTTGGCGTCCCTGCCGTCGGCGGCGTGCTGATCGGAACCTGGCTTCAGCAGCGAATTCCGGTTGCCGTAGTTCAGCTTCTCTTCTCCGGCCTGCTCGTTGTCGTCGCCGTGCTGGTGGCCTTCGAATGATTGCGATGGCGATCATCATCGGCGTCGCTGCCGGCGTGCTCTCCGGTCTTTTCGGCATCGGCGGCGGGATTCTGCTGGTGCCGGCGCTGGCGCTGGTTTTGGGTCTTGATCACGTCGAAGCGGAGGCAACCTCGCTGCTGGCGATTATTCCCGTCGCTGCTGTTGGTGCCTGGCGGCAGCGCAGCTACGGCAACCTCGACGTTCGCTCAGGGCTCGCAATTGGCGCCTTTGCGGCGGTCGCGGCCGTCGCCGGCGTGCTGCTGGTCAACGTGCTCCCGGTAGAGCTCGTTCGCTACGCCTTTGCCGTGCTGATGCTTTACGTCGCTTGGCGGATGGCCGTCACGGCGATCAGGCAGCTTCGAGCTGAGCCTGATCCCCCTCTCCCTGACGGCCAGTAGATAATCGGTACGGATACGGGTAGCAAGCGAGGCTCGATCGGCTACCGTTGAGGTGTGCCACCAATGATCTGGGAAGAGCGGCCGGATGGGCTTCGCGCCCCGGCGATGATCTGCGCCTTCGGCGGCTGGAACGATGCCGCCGAAGCGGCCACCTCGGCGGTAAGTTTTCTCGCCTCCTCACTCGACGCTTACCGCTTCGCGCACATCGACCCTGAGGAGTTCTACGACTTCCAGGCGACGCGCCCGCAGATCAGCCTTGTTGAAGGTGAAGCGCGCGAGATCAACTGGCCGATGGTCGAGATCTGGGCGGCGAAGGCGCCGCGAGCCCCTCGTGACCTGATTCTGCTGACCGGCCCTGAACCTTCGATGCGCTGGAACACGCTCTGCGAGAGCGTCGTTGATCTGGCCGAGGCGATGAACGTGCAGATGGCCGTGTCGCTCGGCGCGCTGCTTGCCGACGTTCCGCACACGCGGCCGGTGCCGATGGTCGGCGTAACTAGCGACGAGGAGCTAGCTGAGCGCGTTGGGCTTTCGCCAACAACTTATGAAGGGCCGACGGGAATCACCGGTGTGCTGCACAGCGCCTTCCAAGAGTCTGGAATTCCTTCCGCCAGCCTCTGGGCCAGCGTTCCCCACTATGTTGCCGCCGCCCCCAACCCGAAGGCTTCGCTGGCGCTGGTGCGCAAGCTTGAGTCGCTGGTTGGGATCAGCTTCGACGCGACCGAGCTTGAGCGCGCCGCGTCGGAGTACGAACGCAGCGTCAGCAGCGCAGTCGCCGGCGATGACGACGTGCGTCAGTTCGTTGAGCGGCTCGAGCAGGCAAGCGACGCTGAGGCGCCTGAGAGCGAGGGCGAGGAAGTGCCTTCAGGCGACGTTCTCGCGCGCGAATTCCAGCGCTTCCTCAACCAGCGCGGCGACGACGCTTAGAGCTCTGCCGCCGGGCAGGCAATCCTGAAGTCGCAGTAACCGCAGGCAGTCGCGCTCGGCGTTGGCTCGAAGCCTTGGCCACTTATTGCAGCGGCAACTTCGTTGACGGTTTCAGCGATCCAGTCGCGGTCGATCTCAGCTGAGGGGAGCGGGATCTTCTCGTCGTCGAGCACGTAGTGGTAGCTCTGCAGCTCCGATTCCACCTGCCACGCCTCGCGCGCGGCAACCGCGTAAAGCGAGAGCTGAATATCTTCTTCGAGCTGGGCC
>CAJBXY010000007.1 GCA_903959665.1 uncultured Solirubrobacterales bacterium
CGCCAGCGTCAGGATGTCGTGGACGACGATCTCTGGGTCACATTCGGTCACGAGCGGCTGCGTTTCCTCGGTCGCCTTCAAGACTGCTTGGTAGGGCTTCAGTGGCGCCTCACGGGTAGGGAAGACGGGGTATTCCGGCGCTGGCGCAAAGGCCAATCCTTCGCCGCGTACAAGCTCCTCCCACTGCCGCGCGGTCTGCAGCGTCACCTCGTGGCCGCCCGCGCGCAGCGCACGGGCGAGCGCGATCATCGGGAAGGCATGGCCCGGGTCGCCGAAGGCGCCGAGCAGGATCCGCACTGGGCCTCAGTCTGCCGCCAGCTCGGCGATTAGCCGCAGCTGCGTGATCCGCTCTTCGCGCGTGAAGGCGACCGGGCTAACGCCGAGCGTGCCGACGCCGGCCTCACGGTAGGCCGCGATCCGTTCGCGGACGTGGTCGGCCGGGCCGCAGATTGAAACCATGTCAATCAGCTCATCCGGCAGCGCTGCCATCGCCTCGTCCTTCTTGCCGTCAAGGTAGAGATCCTGAACCTCTTGAGCGGCGTCGTCGAAGCCGTATCGACGGACGAGCTGGTTGTAGAAGTTCTGCTTGCGCGAACCCATACCGCCGACGTAGAGACCGATGAACGGGCGCATCAGGTTGCGTGCGTCTTCCATGTTGTCGCTGACGTAAACCTGCACAGTCGGTGCGATGTCGATGTCGGCGAGAGTCTTGCCATTGCCGGCCCGGTCGACGCCGATCTGCAGCTCGTCGCGCATCACCGAAACGTGTTCCGGCGAGAAGAGCGTTGGAATCACGCCGTCGGCGATCTCGCCGGTGAGCTGAGTGTTCTTCGGGCCAATCGCCGCGATGTAGATTGGAATCTGCTCCTGAACGGTTCCGATCGTCAGCTTCAGCGCCTTGCCTGGGCCATCGGGCAGCGGCAGCTCAAGCGTTTCGCCGCTGTATTCGAGCCGCTCGCGCGCCAGCGCCATCCGCAGCACGGCAACGTAGTCGCGTGTGCGGGCGAGCTGTTTGCCGAAACGAACCCCGTGCCAGCCCTCGCTGACCTGCGGGCCGGACGAGCCGATCCCGAGGATCATTCGCCCGTTTGAGATCTGGTCGATCGTCGCGGCGGTCATCGCCGTCATCGCCGCCGAGCGGCCCGGCATCTGGAAGATTCCCGAGCCAAGACGGATCGTTGACGTCTGTCCTGCGAGCCAGCCGAGCACGGTCGCCGTGTCGGAGCCGTAAGCCTCGGCGGCCCAGACAGAGTCATAGCCAAGCCGCTCCGCCTCTTGAACAATTTCGAGCTGATCCTCACTCGTGAGGCCAAGGCCCCAGTAGCCGATGTGTACGCCGAGCTTCATCTGTTCTTCCTCCTAGTTGATGCCGGGGATTGAGATTCCCCCCGGCTGTTCGAAGCGAATTTCGGGAACCATGCAGGCTGGGCTGACGTCCAGTAGGAATCGAACCGCAGCGGCGATGTCCTCGGGCCGCATCATCGTCTCCTTGGGAACGTACTCGGCGAACGGATCGGTCATCGGCGTATCGACAAAGCCAGGGCAGAGGGCGGTGTTGCGAATCCCCGCGGGACCGAGCTCCTTGTTCATCGCTTCGGTAAAGCCGATCACGCCAGCCTTCGTCGCTGAGTAGATCCCAAGTAGCCCTTCGCCGCGAATGCCTGAGATCGAAGCGGTGTTGACCACCAGCGTGCCTTTGTGCTCCTCGGCCGACTTGCGCAGCATCGGCATCGACTCGCGATAGAAGAGAAAGATCGCGCGCAGGTTGAGGTTGAGTTGCAGGTCGATCTTCTTAGTCGTCAGGTTGTCGGCGAGCTCACCGAAGCCGACGCCGGCGTTATTAACCAGCACGTCAAGGCGGCCGAAGCGTTCCTCGTGGCTTTTCACGACGCCGGCAATCGCCTCTTCGTCGCCAAGGTCGGCGGCGATCGATAGAACGTCGAAGCCTTGGTCGCTCAGCGTCTTAGCCGCTGCCTCCAGCTTCTCTGGCCTGCGCGCAGCGACGGTCAGGCCGTAGCCGTGCTCGCCGAGCATCTGCGCGATCGCAAGCCCGATCCCACTCGATGCTCCAGTAACGATTGCCGCCCGCTCTGCCATTTGTTTCTCCTCGGTCGATGCCGCATTTGGGTTAGCCGGTATTCGATCACATCGGCCGCTGTGAAAGGCGACCGGCTCGTAGCGGTTGGCCGCGACCCTAGAATGGCGGCAATGATCCGTTCCGCACAAATGATCGCCGCGCTGCTCGCGACTCTCTTGCTCGCTTCCTGCGGCGAGGACTCGGCATCGCAGGGCCAGGGGGGGACGGTTCAAGGAATCGCCGCATCCGACCAGGCCGGCGAGAGCTTTCCGAAAGCGTCCTCAACCTCGCTCGGCGAGCTGGGGCAGCGGAACCAGGAGTCGCTGATCTTGGCCCCTAGCGTCTCGGTCTTTGTGCCGGGCAGCAATCGTTACGGCTTCGCCCTCTTCGACCCGGCGCAGAAGCAGATAGCCGGCGCCTCCGTTGCGCTCTACACCGCCAGTCGCAATGGCACGAACTTGCGCGGCCCATTTATCGCGCGCAGCGAATCGCTTGCTGTTTCGCCGCAGTACACGAGCAAGACGAGCTCGCAGGACACCGGGTCGGCAAAGAGCGTCTACGTCGCCGACGTAGATTTCCCTAAGCGGGGCAAATACCAGGTTGTGGCGCTAGCCAAGCTCGATGGCCGCATTGTGCTCAGCTCAGCGTTCGAGGCGCAGGTCGGGGAGCCGAACGGGCTGGCGGCCGTCGGCGAGACGGCTCCGAAGGTGCACACGCCAACGATCGATTCGGTCGCCGGCGACGTTGCGCGAATCTCGACCCGCTCGCCGGCCGCAACGGGGCTCTTGACGACCGACCTCTTCGATGTTTACGGGAAGAAACCGGTAGCGCTGCTGTTTGCCACCCCGGCGCTCTGTCAGAGCCGTGTCTGCGCCCCGGTCGTCGACATTCTTGAGCAGGCGCGGGCGACCGACACGAGCGGCAAAACGGCTTACATCACGAACGAGATTTACAAAGAGAACCGCGTTGACCGCGGACTGCGCACGCAGCCCGCGGCCTTCGGTCTGCCGACCGAGCCGTGGCTCTTCGTGCTCAACGGCCAAGGGGAGGTCGTTGAGCGAATCGAAGGAGCCTTCTCGCTCGGAGAGTTGCGCCGGGCGATCGCCAAAGCTGGCGGGTAGAAGCTGTCGCTTAGCTCAGGTGCATGCCTGAGATCGCGCGGCTGATTACGAGCCGCTGAATCTCTGAGGTGCCCTCAAAGATTGTGTAGATCTTTGCGTCTCGGTGCCAGCGCTCGACTGGATACTCGCGCGCGTAGCCGTTGCCGCCGAGGATCTGAATGGCACGCTCGGTCGTCCAAACGGCGACCTCGCCTGCCTTCAGCTTGCTCATTGAGCCTTCAGCGTTATTGAAGTCCTGGCCGGTGCGGCCCATCCACGAGGCGCGCCAAACCAGCAGGCGGGCGCAGTCGATCTCCATCTTCATATCGGCGAGCATGAAGGCGATCGACTGGTTCTCGATGATCTTGCGACCGAACTGCTCGCGCTCCTTCGAGTATTCGAGTGCGTACTCGTAGGCGGCGCGTGCGATTCCTACGGCCTGGGCGCCAACGGTTGGGCGACTGGCCTCAAAGGTTGCCATCGCGGCCTGCGACTTGTTCTTCGTTCCCTCACGGGCGCGGGCGAGCCGCTCATCGAGCTTCTCTTTGCCGCCGAGCACGTTCTCTGCCGGGATGCGAACGTCGTCGAGCAGAACCTCGGCCGTGTGGGAGGCGCGGATGCCGTGCTTCTTAACCTTCACGCCCTGGCTGATGCCCTTAGTTTCGAACGGCACCACGAAGGCGGCTTGACCGCGCGAGCGAAGCTCAGGGTCGACCGAGGCGACGATCACGTGGACGTCGGCGATGCCGCCGTTGGTGGCCCAAGCCTTCTGTCCGTTGAGAACCCACTCGTTCGTCTTCTCGTCGAACTTGGCCCGCGTGCGCAGCGCCGAAACGTCGGAGCCTGCGTCGGGCTCAGAGACGCAGAACGAAGCGACCTTTGGATCATCGACGGTGCCGAAGCAGCGCGGAATCCATTCGCCGATCTGTTCGTTCGTCCCTTGGCCGAAGATCGAGGCGACGGCCAGCGTCGTGCCGAAGATCGCCATGCCGATGCCGGCGTCGCCCCAGAAGAG
>CAJBXY010000008.1 GCA_903959665.1 uncultured Solirubrobacterales bacterium
CGTAATCAGCTGCCTTGAACGCGAAAGTCATCGGGTAGCTCGCGCGGAAGCTGACCTTGACTGCGTTGAATGGCTTGAAGGCGATCGGGTCGGAGGCGACTTTGCGGCCGTTGACGTAAAGCTCGAAGGTGTTGTCGCCGAAGACCAGCCCAGTTACACGGACTTGCTTCGATGCGGCCGATGCCGCCTGCGGCGTAACCGCAAAGCCGGCAAGCGCAGCGAGCATCAGCGCTGCTGCGATTAGCGGAGCGGAGGTGAGGCCGGTTCGGTTGAAGTGAACGTTGGTCATCTCGGTCCTCTGATCAGAGTAGTGATGCCGTTGAGGACAGCCGCCGCGCGAAAACGTGACGCCCCAGAATCGTCTAATCTCCGAATTCAGATGACCCAGACGAATAGTGAAGGTAGCTCGGAGAACCGCGATAACGAGGCTGGAGAGGTTGAGGCTCCGGGCGCCGGTAAAGGGCGTTTTGACTACAACCCGCGCCCGCCAAGTTGGCGCAGGGCTGCAATTGGGGGAATCGGCTTCGTCATCGTTTGGGTATTGATTAATTTGCTGGTGCTTAAGGCCCCGGCTGCGTATACGTGGATAGGGGTCGGGGTGGCGTTCGTTTTCTACGTCCCGTTTAGCTATTACATCGACCGCTGGCTCTATCGCCGCTACCGCGCCAAGAGCGCGGCGTCGAGCTGAGCGCTTTGAAATTCAGCTCTTAACGGTTGCCCGGGCAGGCGAACTGTTATCTGCTCCGCAGTGGCCCCGAGTCGAAGGCTGATTTATTGATCGACCTAGGGCTTTTGATCGGCACGGCCGGTTCGAACCAGCGACCTCGCGCGTGTGAAGCGAGCCTGGCTGGCTCTTAATCAGGCAGGTAGTGGCGGAGGGGATCCGGGCTCCGCACAGCCCGGAGAGCTACCGTCGGTTCAGGCCGTTATTGCGCGGGATCGTTTCGACGGTCGCGCCCTAGCCTATCTTGCGCTTGCCGGCAGCTACAGCCGACATGTCAAGGCCCGCGGGGGCAGTGAAGAGGCAGGTTGTCCGTCGCGGAGCCATCTTCAGCGTCAGCAGGTATTCCTGGAGCGGGTCGTCGACGCAGCGAGACTCCGTCGAGAGGAAGTTGACGTGGTTGCCGGTCTGCTGAGTGACCTCGAAAGCGCTTGGGAACGCCCTGGCCATTGCCCTGCCCCAAACCAGCGGCGTGGCGGCATCGGCGGTCGAGTCCGAGATCGCCAGCTTGATGTTCCTGACGCGCGCCAAAGAGGCCCTCGAAGCGATCCTCGGGACAGGGTCGGGCCGGAAGGTGTAACCAGTGCAGCCGGGCGCCTCTGAGGAAACAAGAAGTCCCCCGAAGACCGGGGCTCGTGAGACGACGTTGCGAACGATCCGCGAGCGCTGGCGGGCGCCCGGCCGGTCGGCATAGTCGACACAGTTGATCGCCGAGGTGGCCCCACCATCGGCGGAGATCCCGTCGCCGTCCTCGGCCTGGGCTACTGCGAATAACTTGCGCAACACCGCGCGGGCATCGTAGCCGCCGGGGCCGACGATGCGGGCCGCCGCTACCAGGCCGGCGGCTTTGGTGATCCCCGGCCACTTCGTCTGCTGGAGCAGGAGCTCGGAGGAAACTATCCTGAGCCAGTCGTACCCGCCTAAACGAGTGGGGCGCCCGGCAGTTCCGATGTCGAGCTGGGAGGCGAAGAGGCTGTTGCGGGTGGAGATGACCGCCGCGTAGGTGGCAGGGCTGACCGAGCGGATGAAGCGCAGCGCCTGATCCTCGGACCCGGAGCGCACCTCGGCGAAATTGGCCCAGCTTCCGTTCGGCGTGACCGGACCGTCGAGGATGATCGCCCGCACCCTCTGCGGATAGCGGTAGGCGTATGTGTAGCCGATCCGCGAGCCGTAACTCATCCCCCAGAAGTTCAGCTTGGCATCTCCGACCGCGGCCCGCATGGCGTCGAGATCGCGGACCACGTTGTTGGTTCCAACGTGGGCGATAAAGTCGGCGCTCTTCCTCTGGCAGGCCCGGTTTGACCTCGCGATGATGGGCGTCGCGGCTGCGGAGAACCCGGGCCAGTCGACATTCGGGGTGTTGTCAGGCCCTACTCCGACCGGTTCGCAATCGAAGGCTGGCCGAGTTTCGCCGACTCCGCGGGGGTCGAAGCCGACCAGGTCAAAGGATTCACTCAGCGATTGCGACGTGGACGCGAAAGCCCAGCTGTTTAGCCCTGGAGACCCCGGGCCGCCAGGGTTGGCAAAGAGCGTGCCGATCTTGGCGCCCGAGGCCGGAAGCTTCTGCAGCGCAAGCGTGAACTTCTTGCCGGTTGGCTTGCCGTAGTCATAAGGAACCTCAAATGTCCCGCACTGAAGCGTTGGATAATTCTCAACGGGGCAGGCGGTCCAGCTGATCTGCGCGGCTTGGGCGCTCGCCCCGGAGGCAGGGCCGAAAGCGGCCGCC
>CAJBXY010000009.1 GCA_903959665.1 uncultured Solirubrobacterales bacterium
CGGGCTCGAGTTCGATCATCTTCACGTCGGCGCCGCGCTCGAGCAGGCCGAGCAGAGTGTGGTCGTAGGTCGGCCGCTCGACGACTACCGAATCACCGGCCTGGACTAGTTCGTCGAAGAGGAAGGCATCGGCCTGCATCGAGCCGTTCGTGACGATCACTTGGTCGACGCCAACGCCGTGCTGCTCGGCGATCAACTTGCGCAGCGGCGCGTAGCCGCCGGCCGTGCCATAGCCGGTCACGCCGCCCGCGTCTTCGCTAAACGATTCGTCAGCCGAAGCCTTCAGGCCTTCGATGTCAATGATGTCGAGTGATGGCGCGCCGCGCGCGAATGAAATTGAGTCAGCCATGAGCTGGAATCTACGCTAGCGCAACGATTCCGGCGCGCCAGCCTCAACGGCTCACGACAGCCGCCTCAACCGGAACTGCCCCTGAGAGTGCTTTGCGCAGCGTTGCTTCGGCCTCGCTGACGTTGGCGGTCGAGGCGCTCTCGGGGCGCGCGAGCAGGGCTACGCGGACGCTCAGCGGGTAGGAGCCGGAGCGCAGCGCGGCGGCGGTCGGGGCGACGCACTTGCCACCGGCGCTGCGAACCTTCGTCAGGCTGAGCCGGTTGGCCGAGTCGAAGTTGCCCCCGGCGACCGCGGCGGCGCGGCGCTGGGCGTTGATGCTGGCCGCCCCCGTAGCGCCACTGGCCTTCGCTTTCGCGGCCGCCGCGCGCCGCGCCTTGAGCACGCGCGCTGCGCGCTGGCGCGTGAGGCCTCGCGCTGGGCGACGTAGCTGCGCGGCTACCTGACCGGCCCGCAGGCAGCGGCGGCTGCCGCCGCGCTGAGCAACGCCGCTGGCTGAGACGGTCATCGTCAGCAGCGACTCAAGGCCGTCGCAGCCAACCGTCTTCGGCGCCGGCTGAACAATTACCAGCGCCGCGCCGGCCGAACCGGCGCAGGCCTCGGCGCTGGCGTCGCCGCGCGCCGCGCGGGTGCCGGAGAGCTTTGCGATTCCTGCGCCCGCGCCGCTACCCGCGACCCCTGCGCCGAGCACAATCTGCGAGGGGCCGGTGTTCTGCGCTTCGCCGCCCGAGCTTGTAAGCACCGCGACCAAGACAATGATCAGCAGCGCTGCCGCGCCGAGCGCGGCGATCAGCAGTCCGGAGGGCCGAGGGTGATCACCACCGCCCGCACCGCCCTTGGCCGAGCCGCCACCGGCCGCCGCCGACTTAGATTCAGGCTCGGCCGCGCCGCTACGAAGCTCACCTTCGATCTCGCGCAGCCGCCGCTCAAGCCCGCTGAGGGTGTCGCGCACGTCGCCTGGCTGCTCGTCGCTCATTGCCCGGCTGACGCTACCTGCTGGCGGGCAATTCAGCCGCCGAGAATCTCAACGGCGATCTCAGCGACCTGCGTTGGTGTGCGCCCAACGCGCACGCCCTTAGCTTCGAGAGCCTCCGCCTTGGCCGCTGCCGTTCCCTTCGAGCCGGAGACGATTGCGCCGGCGTGGCCCATCGTCTTCCCGGGAGGGGCAGTGAAACCGGCGATGTAGCCAACGACCGGCTTCGTAACGTGCTCGCCGATGTATTCGGCGGCCAGCTCTTCGGCGTCGCCGCCGATCTCGCCGCTCATCACGATCAGCTCAGTCTGGTCATCGTTCTCAAACATCTCGAGCACGTCGATGAAGCTGGTGCCGGGAATAGGATCGCCGCCAAGCCCAACGATCGAAGAGTTGCCAAAACCCTTCTGTGCCAGCTCGTTGCCGATCTGGTAGGTCAGCGTGCCGGAGCGGGACATCACGCCGATGTTCCCTTCCTTGAAGAACGAGGCCGGAATGATGCCGACATTCGCCTTGCCCGGCGAAAGTACACCCG
>CAJBXY010000010.1 GCA_903959665.1 uncultured Solirubrobacterales bacterium
CCGTCGTCTCGGCGGCAATCCTCGGCTTCGAAGGGCAGCTGAGCGTCTTCGCTCCCGGCCACGGCCCCTGCTACCGCTGCCTCTTCCGCCAGCCACCACCGGCCGATATGGCACCGTCCGGCGGCGCCAACGGCGTGATCGGCGTGCTGCCTGGCACGATGGGGCTGCTGCAAGCGACAGAGGTAATCAAGCTGATCGTCGGTGCCGGCGATCCACTGATCGGACGGCTGCTGATGTATGACGCGCTTGCCGCGAGCTTCACCGAGCTGAAGGTCCGCCAGGACCCTGAATGCCCGATCTGCTCACGCGATCCTGAAGATATTGGCGACGACGAGCTCGGAGTCTTTCCCGACTACGAAGCGTTCTGCGCCGCCTCTGGGTAGGCTGCCAGCCAATGGCGACTATTCGAATCCCTCCAGTGCTGCGGCCTTCGGTCGGTGGCGAGCGTGAAGTTGAGGCCGACGGGACAACCGTCGGTGACGTCCTCGCCAACCTCGTCGAGGCCCACCCGGCCACGCGCGATCAGCTCTTTGGCGAGGACGGAGACTTAAACCGCTATGTAAACGTTTATCTAAACGACGAGGACGTGCGCGTCCTTGACGGGCTGTCAACCGCCGTTACGGCGGCCGATGCGCTGGTGATTCTGCCAGCGATGGCAGGCGGCGCCCGCCCTTCGCTTCGCGGCTAGTTTCCCGCTATCCTTTCTGAAGTATGGCCGTTCCCCCGATCGAACGTCGGCCCTGCGCCGGCCGTTACACCGACCTGGTCGACTCGATCGGCAATACGCCGCTGATCGAACTTAAACGCCTTTCGCCAAAACCTGGCGTGCGGATCTGGGCCAAGCTGGAGTCGATGAACCCGACCGGTTCAATTAAGGATCGCGTCGCCAAATCGCTGATCGAGAACGCTGAAGAGAAAGGGCTGATCTCTCCCGGCCAAACGATCCTTGAGCCGACCTCCGGCAACACCGGAATCTCACTGGCAATGATCTGCGCGCGCAAGGGCTACCCGCTCAAAGTTGTGATGCCCGACAACGTCACGCCGGAACGCACGCAGCTTTTGAAGATGTACGGCGCCGAGATCGTCTACTCGCCCGGAGACCAAGGCTCCAACGGCGCCGTCGCGATGGCGCTCGAAATGGCTGCCGACAACGCCGATTACTACATGCCTTACCAGTACGGCAACGAGGCCAATCCACGAGCCCACTACGAAGGCACGGCGGTTGAGATTCTCGAAGAGCTCGACGGCAACGTAGACGCCTTCGTCGCAGGGCTCGGCACCGGCGGCACGCTGATGGGCGTCGCGCGGCGCTTCAAGGAGGAGCTAGGTGACCGCGTCACGATCGTCGCCGCCGAACCGATGCAGGGTGAGCCGGTTCAAGGTTTGCGATCGCTCGACGACGGCTTCATTCCGCCGATCATCGACATCTCGCTGCTCGACCGCAAAATCTTTGTGACCAACCGCGACGCAGTCGTTTGGACGCGACGCTTGCTCGACGAAGAGGGGCTTTTTGCCGGCGTTTCATCGGGCGCGATTGCCCGCGTGGCGGTGCGGATTGCGAGCGAGATGGACGAGGGCAACGTCGTCTTCATTGTCTGCGACGACGGTTGGAAGTACCTCTCAAGTGGCCTTTACACACTGCCGGTCGACGAGGTCGAAAACCTCGAGTCGACCGTCTGGTGGTAAGAAGCTTCACTTTTCCTTCGGCGAACGCGTA
>CAJBXY010000011.1 GCA_903959665.1 uncultured Solirubrobacterales bacterium
AGCCACGGCGCCAGCAGCACGGTCAGCGAGCGCAGCGCCTCGCAGAGCGTTGCCAGCACGACGTCGAGCTGTTCAGCGCTGGCGTCGTCCTTAGCGAGCGTCCACGGCGCGCACTCCTCGACGTAACGGTTGCAGCGTCGGACGCGCTCCCAGATTGCCTCCAAGGCCTGCGTCACTTCGGCCTTGTCAATCAGCGCCGCGACCTCTTCAGGAAGGCCCTCAAACTCGCTCGCAAGGTCAGCGTCGAGCTGCGCTGCCGGGACGACTCCGTCGCGGTAGCGGTGGACCATCGCAATCGTTCGCGCCGCCAGATTGCCGTACTCGTTGGCTAGCTCATTCTCGTAGCGAGCCTCAAACGATGCGGCTGAGACCGAGCCGTCGGAGCCGAATGGCACGTCGCGCAGCAGGTAGAAGCGCAGCGCGTCGGCGCCGTAGCGCTCGATCACGGCGAACGGGTCGAGCACGTTGCCCAGCGACTTGCTCATCTTCTCGCCATCCATCAGCAGGAAGCCGTGGACGAAGAGGTGCCGGGGAACCGGCAGGTCGGCGGCCATCAGCAGCGCCGGCCAGTAGATCGCGTGGAACTTGAGGATGTCCTTGCCGATCAATTGGTAGTTGGCAGGCCAGAAACGGCTGCTCAAATCCTCACCCGGTTCGGCGTAACTCAATGCCGTGTAGTAGTTCAGCAGCGCGTCCCACCAAACGTAGATCGTCTGGTCGGTGTCCCACGGCACGGGAATCCCCCAGTCGATTCCGCGGCGGGAGAGTGAGACGTCCTGCAGCCCGCCGGCGAGGAATGAGCGAGCCTCGTTGTAGCGCGTCTTCGGTTGAACGAAGTCGGGTTGGCCGTCGAACAGCTCTTCGAGCCGCTCCTGAAAGGCGGAGAGCTGAAAGAACCAGTTCTGTTCGTTCTCTCGCGTGAGCTCAATGTTGTGGATCGGGCAGGTATTCCCTTCGGCCACCTCCTGCGCGGTCTTGAAGTCGGCGCAGCGCGGGCAGTACCAGCCCTCGTAGGTGCCTTCGAAGACGTAGCCGTTCGCCTTCACTCGTTCGAGGATCTCCTGCACAGCGGCAACGTGCTGCTCGTCGCTGGTGCGGATGAAGAAGTCGTTGCTGGCCTCGAGCTGGGGCATCAGCGCGCGGAACCGCTCAGCGTTCTGATCGGCGAGCGCCTGCGGCTCAACCCCCTCGGCAGCGGCGGCCAGCGCGACCGGCTCACCGTGTTCATCGGTACCGGTCAAGAAGAAGACGTCATCGCCGCGTTGGCGGTGGTGGCGGGCGAGCACATCGGCGGCGATCGAGGTGTATGCGTGCCCTAGGTGAGGGGCAGCGTTGACGTAGTAGATAGGGGTGGTTACGTAGAAAGCGGGCCGGGCCATCGCGCTGAACGCTAGCGGGCGCGCAGGCACGCGGCGAGGTCGCCGCTAGATCACTGCTGACGCTGGGCCCGCACCACCGCAGCCGGTGGCAGCTCGCGGCGCCCGCGGCGCCCGCGTAGCGCAATCCCCGCGCCGATTGCTGCGCCGCTGACGCCGAGCCCGAGCCAGGCCGCGCCAAGCAACCATGGAGACGCCGACTGGCCTGGGCCGCCTGCGCGAGACGGAGCACGCCTTGCCGGGGCCGGTGGCGGCGGGGTTTGGCGCCCGCGCGGCGCCAGCGGCAAGATCGGCAAGCTTCGTGGCGGCTCGGCCAGCAGCGCCAGCGGGTCGGAGTAGCCGTCGCGGTCCTCCGAGCGGCGGGCGCCAACGCTGAGTAGTCGCCCAGCACCGAGTGCACCGAGCCGCTGCCCGGCGAGCACCGAATCGCCGCGCGCGACCTCGGAGCGCAGCAGCCCGAGCTCGGTTGCGGCCAGCTGGCCGCAACGGATCGTGACGCCACGGCGCCCGTCAGGGAGCAGCCCAGCGAAGCTGACGACGCCACTACACACGGCACGCACGGGGGCTCCCGGCGCGCCGCGCAAGGTGAGAGTGCGGTGCGCGCCGCCTCGGTAGCGATCGCTGCGCTTGTAATCGAAGCGACTCTCGAGGCGGTGTTGCGCGAGCGGCCACTGCCAGCGCGCCGCCCCAGCAGCGACCGGGCTAGCCAAGAGGACAACGAGCGCAAGTGCAAGCGATCTAAGAATCAGGCCGGTCATCGGCGCCGAGGTTAGGTCCGAACCGCCAGATTTCTAGCGATCGCGCCGCCGCCGGTTCGATCTCGTTCGAGAACCGCAACAGATCAGGCCAGCGCCGCCACGGAGCGGGCAGCCGATGCCCAGCGCCGCAGCCTGTGAACGCTACGATTCCCGCGTGTCTGCCGCGAATCAACCGCCGCTCGCGGTAATCCTTGGCGCTGGCCGGGCAGTCTGGGGCGGCCTCCCCTCGGCGGTAGTCGACATTCCCGAACACGGGCGCGTTCTTGACTGGACGCTGGCGGCGCTGGCAGCGCTCGACGAGGCTGAGGTCCGTTTCGTCGGCGGTTACCGCGCCGAGGAGGTGCTCCAGCGCTACCCGGAAGTGCAGATCGTGCTCAACCCAGGCTGGCAGCACAGCGGCCCGGCCGGTTCGCTCAGCCTCGCCGGGCTCGACCCGCAGCGGCAGACCTACGTCGCCTACTCCGACGTGATCCTGCGCCCGCAGTCGGTCGCCGCGCTGCGCGGCGCGCCCGGCCAGCTTGCCGTCGCCGTCGATTCGCACTGGCGCAGCCGCTACAGCGACCGCTCAGCGGCCGACTTGGACCACGCCGAGAAGGTTCGCTTCAGCGGGGAGCAGGTAGAGGCAATCGGCCGCGAGCTGACTACCGCCGAGGCCAACGCCGAGCTCGCCGGAATCGTCCGCTTCGACCCCGAGGCGATAGAGCTTGTAATCGCAGCGCTCGCCGATCATCGCCTGACCGAGAAGGCGACGCTCCCCGACATCGTCGCGCTATGCCTCGCAGCCGGGCTCGAGGTTGGCGCGGTTGATCTTGAAGGCGACTGGGCCGAGCTCGACGCCAAGCAGGACCTCGCCCGCTTCATTCTTGGCACCAAGGCCGAATCGCTCGAACGGCTGCGGCCGATGGACCACGGCGGCGTGATCGGCGCGCAGGTTTCGTTCACGGCCGAGCGCTGGGCGAGCGAGCCGGAGGCGATAACCGAGCAGATCCTCGGCGAGCTCAGCGGCGAGAAGCTGATCGTCCGCAGCAGCGCCCGCTCCGAAGACGGCTGGCTTGAATCTGGCGCCGGCCGCTACACCAGCATCCTCGACGTGGCGCGCAGCAACGCGGCTTTGAACGAGGCGATCAGCGACGTGCTGGCTTCCTACGGCGACGCCGACGACGATGACCAGATTTTGGTCCAAGAGATGCTGACCGACGTTGTGATGAGCGGCGTCGTGATGACGCGCACGCACGCCACCGGCGCCCCCTACTACGTGATCAATTACGACGACGCCTCGCAGGAGACCGACGCCGTTACGGCGGGGCGCGACGTGCGCACGCTGGTAGTCCATCGCGGTAGCCGAACAGCGGCCAGCGTCCCGGCAAGCTTGGCCGGCGTGCTGGACACTGTGCGCAGAATCGAAGCGTTGATCGGCCACGACGCGCTCGACATTGAGTTTGCCGTCTGCGGCGAGCAGACGCACATCCTTCAGGCGCGGCCGATCGTGATGGCTCACAGCCCGGCGGCGGTCGCCGACGCTGACGTTGACGAGGTGATTGAGCAGACGCGCGAAGCGCTCAGCGCCCGCAGCGCGCCGGGCCCGACGATCCTTGGCGCCAGCGCCCACTTCAGCGTGATGAGCGACTGGAACCCGGCCGAGATAATCGGCACGACGCCCAAGCAGCTCGCCGCCAGCCTCTACCGCTACCTAGTGACAGACGAAGTTTGGGCGCAGCAGCGGGCCGAGTACGGCTACCGCGATGTACGACCCTGCGCGCTGCTCTTCGACGTTGCCGGCCACCCCTATGTAGATGTTCGCGCCAGCTTCAACTCGTTCATTCCGGCCTCGCTGCCCGACGAGCTCGCTGAGCGGTTGGTTGACGCTTATCTCGTGCAGCTGGCCGCAAAACCCGAGCTCCACGACAAGGTTGAGTTCGACATCCTCTTCACCTGCCTGACGCCCGACTTTGCGCTTAGCTCGCAGCGACTTATCGACAGCGGCCTCAGCGCCGACGACGTAGCGCAGCTCGAAACGGCGCTGCGTGAAATCACGGCCGCGGGAATTGCCCGCGTTGACGATGACCTCGCCGTGCTGCCTGGGCTAGCAGCAACGATCAGCGAGATCGAAGCTTCAGGGCTTGCCCCGCTGGAGCGTGCAGCAGCGCAGCTCGATGCCGCGCGGCGCACCGGCACGCCGGTCTTCGCCCACCTCGCGCGAGCCGGATTCGTTGCCGCCAGCCTGCTGCGCTCACTGGTCACGACCGGCGCGCTGCCGGCCGAAGAGGCCGACCAGTTCCTCGCCTCGGTTGAAACTGTGCTCGGAAGCTTGCGCAATGACGCCTGGGCGGTTAAGCAGGGAAGCCTCAGCTGGGCGGAGCTGATCGCCCGCTACGGCCACCTGCGCCCAGGCACCTACGACATCACTTCGCCTTGGTACGCCGCTGCCGCCGACGAGTACCTCGGCCCGATCGTTGAGCGAGCCAGTGAGCCGTCGCCGCCAGCGAAGTTCGAATGGCAGCCGCAGAGCGCGGCAGCTATTACGGCAGCGCTCACCGAGCTTGGCCTCGATCTCGACGCGGAGGGCTTCGATCACTTCGCGCGGGCCGCGATCTCCGGGCGCGAGGAGGGCAAGTTCGTCTTCACCCGCGCGCTGAGCCTGGCGCTCGAAGCGATCGCTGAGTACGGCGCTTCGCTTGAGATCGGCCGCGGCGAACTCGCTCACATTGCGCTCGAGGATCTCCTACGATGCCGCGAAGTGCTGGCCGACCCTCGCGACTTCCTGCTCAGCCGCTCCGATGAGGGGGTTGAGCTTCACCTGCTCAGCCAGGCCGTCTGCCTGCCGGGGCAGCTCAGCGGCGGCAGCGACGTCAGCTGCTTCGAGCAGGATGACGCAGAGCCAAACTTCGTAACCAACGGCGCCGTCCAGGCGGAGGTTGTCGTCGCACCGGCGAGCCCGTCGGTTGACGTCGCAGGGAAGCTCGTGCTGATCCCAACTGCAGACCCCGGCTACGACTGGATGCTGGCGCGCAACATCGCTGGCCTGATCACGATGTACGGCGGCGCCAACTCGCACATGGCGGTGCGCGCCGCGGAGCTTGGCCTGCCGGCCGCGATCGGCGTCGGTGAAGCGCGCTTCAATGCGCTTGCCTTGGCGAGCGTCGTCAGCCTCGACTGTTCGAGCCGAACGATCGAGGTCCTCGGGTGAGCGGCGCCGGAAAGCGGGCCGTAATCAGCCAGCGCGTCGAGCTCTTCGCCGATCGCGACGAGCGCCGCGACGCGCTCGACCAGCGCTGGGCGGCGCTGCTCGAATCGCTCGGCCTGATTGCGCTGCCGATGCCAAACGATCTTGCCGACCCGGCCGCCTGGCTCTCCGCGGCCGACCCGGCGCTAATCGTTCTGACCGGCGGAAACGACCTCGCCCACCTTGTCGCTGGGCCGGACGCCGCGCCCGAGCGCGATCGCACCGAAGCGCTGCTGCTGCAACAGGCAGGAGAGCACGCGATTCCACTGCTGGCCGTCTGCCGCGGCCTTCAGCTGATCATCGACAGCGGCGGCGGCGCGCTGATCCCGGTCGAAGGCCACGTGGCGCAGGACCACCTGATCACCGCGCACCCGACGGCTGAGAATTGGCCGATCCGTGACGGCCGCAGCGTCAACTCGTTCCACAACTGGGGCGCTGAGCCAAGCGCCGTTCCAAAGGGATGGGAGCTGGCGGCGAGCGCCCCCGACGGCAGCGTTGAAGCGATCGTCCACTCCGCACTCCCCCAGGTCGCACTGATGTGGCACCCGGAGCGCGGCGAGACCGATTCAGACGACGTCGCACTAATCGAGCAACTGATTGGAAAGAGCTAAATGACCCGCGCAATCATCCTCGCCGCAGGAGAAGGCAACCGCCTGCGGCCGTACACCGAAGACCGCCCGAAAGCGCTCGTGCCGCTGGCCGGCAAGCCGCTCCTCGAATGGCAGCTTGAGGTGCTGAGCCGGGTCGGCATCGACGACATCACGATCGCCACCGGCTACCGCGCCGACCAGCTTGAGAGCTACGGCACGCGCCGCGTCCACAACCCGCGCTTCGATTCGACCAACATGGTCGTCAGCCTGATCGCCGCGCGCGAGCAGCTGCTCAGCGGCGATGACCTGCTGATCGCCTACGGCGACATCATCTACCAGCCGAACATCGTTAAGGCGCTGCTGGCCGACGAGGCCGACGTTTCAATCACGATCGATCTTGGCTGGCAGAGCCTCTGGGCGATGCGGATGGAAGACCCGCTCGACGACGCCGAGACGCTGCGGCTCGACGAGGACGGCAACGTGATCGAACTTGGCAACCCGCCGACGAGCCTCGATCAGATCGAAGGGCAGTACATGGGTCTGATCCGCGTCTCGGCAAGCGGCGCCGAGAAGATGGTCGCCGCGATCGACGCGATCGACCCTGAAACGCGCTTCGGCGGCCGCACCCCGGACGCGATGTACATGACCGACCTGCTCCAGCACCTGATCGACTCTGGGATCGCCGTCCACGCCGTGCCGGTCGAAGGCGGCTGGCTCGAAGTTGACACGGTTGACGACCTCGACCGCTTTGAAGAGCTCCACAGGCGCGGCCTGCTCGACACCCGCTTCGACCCGCTGCGCGACTGAGCGAAGGATGGGCCTGTTTAAGAAAGACGGCGGCAAGCCGAAGTACGGCAAGCTGACGAAGGCTCAGCGGGCGATCACCTTCTACGCAGAGGACGGTGGCTCCTGGCCCCACTTCGAGCCGATCGTCAGCGAACTGCTTGGCCGCCACGGGCGCGAGCTGGCCTACCTCACTTCGAGCGACTCCGACCCGCTGCTCAGCGACACCCCTGAAGGGATGCACGTCTTCAACATCGGCGAGGGAGCCAAGCGCGGCTTCACCTTCCAAACGATGGAGGCCGGTGTTGTAGTCGCGACGGTGCCGCAGCTCGGTACGAAGCTGCTGCCAAAAAGTCGGCTGACCGATTCGCTCGGCACCCAGCACCTCTACGTGCACCACTCGATCGCCAGCACGCACATGATCTACGAGCCCGATGGCTTCGATTTCTACGAAGCGATTCTCTGCGTCGGGCCGTACATGGCGCTCGAGACGCGCCGCCGCGAAGAGCTCCACGATCTGCCGGCCAAAGAGCTGATCGAGCACGGCTACGGGCGGCTCGACACGATCATCGAGCGCCGCGCCGAGCTGACCGACGAGCAGCGCGCTGTGAACGACCCTCCGCTGATCGTCGTGGCGCCCTCGTGGGGGCCCAACTGCATCTTTGAGAGCTGCGGCGAGGCCGTGGTTGACGCGCTACTGGCTACCGGCGCCTCGGTGATCGCGCGGCCACACCCGATGACGCGCAAGCACACGCCGGCAGCGATCGATCAGCTTGCCGCGCGGTTTGCTGGTGATCCAAACTTCTCGCTCGAAGAGAACGTCGCCTCGCAGGATTCGCTCCAGCGAGCCGACCTGATGGTCAGCGACTGGTCTGGCGCGGCGCTGGAGTTCGCCTTCGGAACCGAGCGGCCTGTTCTCTTCATCGACGTGCCGCGCAAGGTCAACAACCCGGGCTACGAGGAACTGGGCATTGAGCCGTTCGAAGCGACAGTGCGCGAACAGATCGGCAAGGTCGTCGCGCCGGGTGGCTCGGAGCAGATCGGCGCCGCCGTCGCAGAGCTGGTCGCCGAGCGCGGCAGCTGGACCGAATCGATCCGCTCTGCGCGCGAAGCGAACATCTTCAACGTCGGCCGCAGCGGCGCCGTCGCCGCCGACGTGATCGCCGAGAAGGCCGACCGTTATCTTCAACGTGGAGCCTCCTGATGAGTACAGAGCCCGCGGAGATAATCGCCAAGATCGCTGCGCTTCAGCCGGCCGCAGCGGCCACGGCCGAAGGGCAGATAAGCAGCGCAGCGGTTGTTGGCGCGAAGCTCGGCGGCGGCATCGCCGCGCCCGGCGAGCAGCGCGATCAGATCAACGAGCTCTGCCGCCAGATCGACGTCTTCAAGCGGCTTCAGGCCGACTACAGCGCAGGCTGGAAGCCGGAGAAGGAGGCGCCGCTGGCAGCGCCGGAGGTTGTAGCTGGCGCAACCTGCGTGCTGCTGATCAACGCTGAGCCTGCCGCCACCGGAAGCGACGCCGACGGCTGGGCGCTGAAGTGCCTCAACAGCGCGCTGAAAGCAATCGAGCAGAACGAGCAGCTGCCGCTGCGGGCCGAACTCAGCGAGTGGGCGCAGGGGCTCTTCGCGGCCGCGCTGGCAAAGAGCGGGAGTACACAATGAGCCGCCAGATCCCGCTCACCGTTCTGGCATGGGAAGGGCCGCAGGCGCGCGCCTACCTGGCGCGGATGAAGCGAGCCGGCTTGACCCCGGAGCGGATCATTCTGATGATCAAGGACCCGCGCAGCGGACCGCTGGCGAAGGTCACCGGCCGCGGCCTCGCGAAGGCCGAGAAGGCTCAGGAGCGGGCGCACAACTTCCACCCGCACCGCACCCGCGCCGGCAGCCCCGAGCTGATCGCGGCGATCACGAACGGGCTCGCCGGCCAGCTCGACGACCCGGCCGGTTTGATCAGCGAGATGTTCGACTCCTTCTCCTATGACGACTTCGGCGCGCCGGTTGAGCGCGTCGCCGTCAGCGGCTACCGCGACCCAGCGCTGCGTGAGGCGATTGCCGCCAGCGGCGCGCAGCTGCTGCTGTTCAGCGGCGGAGGGATCATGCCGGCCGAGATTCTCGAGCTGCCTGGGCTACGCGTGATCCACGTTCACACCGGCTTCCTCCCCGACGTGCGCGGCGCCGACGTGCTGCTTTGGTCCTTGATCGTGCGCGGGCGGCCTGGGGTTTCAGCCTTCCTAATGACGCCAAGGCTCGACGACGGCGACCTGCTCGGCGCGACCGAACTGCCGCCGCTGGCAATCCCTCTTCCCGCTGGCGAGCGCCCCGATGACGACACGCTCTACCGCTCGCTCTTCTCCTTCATCGATCCATTGATCCGCGCCGAGTTCGTCGTCGGTCAAGTTCTCGAGCCGGCAAGCGACTTTGCCGCCCTGCCCGCCACACCGCAAGATCTAAACGTCGGCGTCACCTTCCACTTCATGGCGCCGCAGCTCCGTAGCGCGGCGCTCGCCCAGCTCTTTCCCGCGGCCTAGCGACGCTCAGTCGCGGGAGGCAGCGACGGCGCGGTAGAGCTCGTTGGCGCTTAGCCCCGTGAGCCCAGCGATCACCGTTGCCGCCGGGCGCGGTTTGGCGCCAGCGGCAACGAGATCACGAACGGCCTGCTCGGCGCTGGCGCGGTCGCTGCTGCCCGCCTCAGCGGCACCGATGACCAGCACAACCTCACCCTTCGGCGGCGTCGTGGCGTAGCGCTCGGCAAGCTCGGCGGCGCTGCCACGGACAACCTCCTCAAAGCGCTTCGTCAGCTCGCGGCAGAGCGCAACCGGCCGCTCAGCGTCGAGCGCGGCAAGCAGAGCCAGCGTCGTCGCCGCGCGGCGCGGCGACTCGAAGGCAACGAGCGTCTCAGCATTCTCAAGCAGCTCGAGCAGCTCGCCGCGCTTGCGCGGCAGAAACCCGACGAAACGCCAATCTTCGGCCGGCAGGCCGGAGGCAACCAGCGCAGTCAGCACCGAGCTTGGCCCCGGCAGCACATCAACCGTTAGCCCCGCCGCGAGCGCCGCCTGCAGCAGCACGAAGCCCGGGTCGCTGACCAGCGGCGTGCCGGCATCGCTGACGAGCGCAACCGTCTCGCCGGCGACGATCCGCTTTATCAGCCCCGGCGTCGCTCGGCGCTCGGCGTGCTCGTCGTAGCGAACTCGCGGCGTAGCTATCTCATAGCGGTCAAGCAAGACCTTCGTTGTGCGCGTGTCTTCGCAGGCGATCACGTTGGCGCTGCGAAGAGCCTCGACGGCGCGCAGCGTGATGTCCTCAAGGTTGCCGATCGGCGTTGGGCAGATGATCAGCCGCCCCGCTGCGGCCGAGCTCACCGCTGCGCCAACTGCTCGAAGGCCAGGACCGCCCCACCGATCACGCCGGCATCGGCGCCAAACTCGGCCGGCACGACGGAAAGGTTGGTGCCAAGCGAGGCCAGCGCATCCCGCTCTACAACTTCACGCGCCGGCGCCAGCAGCAGATCACCGGCAGCGATCGCGCCGCCGCCGACGACGATCAGCTGCGGGTTGAAGATGTTGGCGATTGAAACCATCCCCTGCCCCAGTCGTCGGCCAACTTCGACGATCACTTCGATCGACGCCGCATCGCCGTCGTGAGCGAGCTCGGTGACCAGCGCGCCGGTCACCTCGCGCCCTTCAGGGGCGGCCTCGGCCAGAGCCGAACCGGGGTTCGCATCAAGCGCCCGCTGGCCGGCGCGGCCGATCGCGTCACCGGAGGCGTACCACTCGAAGTGGCCGTAGCCGCCGCAGCTGCACTGCTCGCCGTCCTGCTCAACGACCATGTGACCGAACTCGGCGCCGCCGCCGCTGCTGCCGCGGACGAGGCCGCCATTGGCGACGATGCCGCCACCGATTCCAGTGCCGACGGTCAGCATCACCGCATCGCTGGCTCCCTTCGCAGCGCCGTGAAGCCACTCGGCCAGCATCGAAGTGTTGCCGTCATTGTCAACGGCGACCGGCACGCCGAGCCGTTCGCCCATCAACGCTTCGAACGGCACGCCAACCAGCGGCAGGTGCGGCGAGGCGGCAATCAGCCCGGTCTTGGAGTCAAGGATGCCGGCGACGCCGAAGCCCACGCCGCAAACCTCACCGGGCGCCGCCTCGAGCGCCTCATCGACCATCTCGCCGAGCCGACCGAGAAGCTCCGTCGCGTCGACGTCGTCGGTTGAGTGCTGAACGCGGTGCAGCACGCCGAGCGACTCGTCGACAACGCCGACAAGCATCTTTGTTCCCCCGAGATCAACGCCAATTGCGCAGTTAGCCGCCACAGTCGCCACCATACCGAGAGTGTCACCTGAGCCTCGCAAGCCCACCGGGCCGCCCGAACGCGACCCGACCGCCAGCTACAACGTCTACCGCTCGCGGCCGCGCGCGCGGCCGACCGAGCCGCCCGAGCCGCCGGGGAAGGCGCCGCGCCAGCCAAGGCAGCCGCGCCAGCCGCGCGCGAAGCGCCCGCGCAAGCGCTGGACGCTGCGGAGGATCATCAAGACCGCCGTTCTCGCCGTCGTCGGCTGGGTTCTGCTGAGCTTCGTGATCTTCCTCTTCAGCGCCCAGTTCCTCCAAGATCGGGTCGACGGCAAGGCGAAGGCGGCGCTCAACCAGCCGGGGCTGCCGATCATCTCACCGACCAACGTGCTGATCCTCGGCTCCGACCTGCGCGCCAAGGGAACGAAGGAGCCAGGCGCTGCTACCTCCGGCCCGAGCCGCTCCGACTCAATCCAGCTGATGCGCGTCGGCGGCGGGCACGGATCGAAGCTCTCGATTCCGCGTGACACGGTCGTCGACATTCCCGGCTACGGACTGAACAAGGTCAACGCTGCCTTTGCCTTCGGCGGCGCGGCGCTCTCGATCCGCACGCTGCGCTCCTATCTGGGGATCGAAATCAACCACGTGATCGTCGTCAACTTCGACAAGTTCCCCGACCTGATCGACTCGATGGGCGGAATCGATTTCACCGGCGGCTGCGTGATCTCGAAGATCAACGGCGGCTTCGCCAACGGCGGCTACACGCTGCGCCTGAAAGCGGGAACCAACCACATCGACGGCAAGCAGGCGCTGGCGCTGGCGCGGACGCGAAAGAACGAATGCAACTCCTCCTACAACGACCTCACGCGCGTCGTCAACCAGCAGAAGATCATCAGCGCGATGCGCTCGCGGCTTCACTCCCCGTTCGGTTTCATCCGCTGGCCGCTGATCGCCTGGAGCGCGCCGCAGACGATCTCCTCCGACATGGGGGCGGCCGGGCTGCTCGGCCTTGCCGCAACGATCGGCGTCTCCGGCGGCGGCTCGCCCGCCGTCCTCAAACCCGACGGGGCGGTAACACTCCCCGACGGCGGCGCCGGCCTGACTGTCAGCCCCGACTACCGCGAGCGCCAGGTACAGAAGTTCTTGGACGGCTAAGCGGCTCAGTCGGTTGAGCCGGACGGCTTCGGCTTCGGCTTCTTCTCTTCGCTCTTGGCCTTCGGCTTCAGATCGCTCTTGGGAGCGTCAGCAGATGAAGATTCAGACTTCGCTTTGGCCTTGTCGGCGGTCTTCGCATCGTGCTTGTCGGCGCCTTCTTTGGCCGACGCTTCGAGCTCGCGATTGCGGCGCTTAGTGCCGTAGTCGGTGTTGTGGAAGCCCTTGCCTTTGAAGTGGATCGCGACCGGGTGGAAGACGCGCTCGACCGGAACACCGGTCTCAGGGTCGACGGTGAGCGCATCGTCGGCCATCTTCTGGACGATCTCGAAGGTCGTCCCGTCGGGGCGTCTGTACTCATAAGTTGGCATCGCCGCCGAAGTATAGGAGCGGCTCAGAGCATTGCCGCGCGCCGCCCGCGTAGCATGGGGCAATGGCTGAAGACACAGTGACAATGGACAAGATCGTCGCGCTCTGCAAGAGGCGCGGCTTCATCTTCCCCTCCTCGGAGATTTACGGCGGCCTCGGCTCGACCTACGACTTCGGCCATTACGGTGTGCTGCTGAAGACCAACGTCAAAGGCGAATGGTGGCGTTCGCTGCTGGCGCAGCGCGATGACGTGGTCGCTCTCGACTCGGCGATCCTCCAGCACCCGCGCGTCTGGGAGGCGAGCGGTCACGTCGGCGGCTTCAGCGACCCGATGGTTGACTGCAAGCACTGCGGCCAGCGCTTCCGCGCCGATCACCTCGACCAACTGGACTGCCCAAATAAGCCCTCGAAGCACCCCGGCGAAGGCCCCGACTGCGAGCTGACAGAGGCACGCGAGTTCAACTTGATGTTCGAGACGACGGTCGGCCCGCTGAAGGATTCCGGCTCGACCGCCTATCTGCGCCCCGAGACTGCGCAGGGCATCTTCATCAACTTCAAGAACGTGCTGCAGTTCTCGCGCAAGAAGCCACCATTCGGAATTGCCCAGGTCGGCAAGTCGTTCCGCAACGAGATTACGCCCGGCAACTTCATCTTCCGCACGCGTGAGTTTGAACAGATGGAGATGGAGTTCTTCGTACCCCCGGCCGAGGCCGACAAGTGGTTCGAGTTCTGGAGCAACGAGCGGCTCGGCTGGTACACCGATCTTGGAATCCGCCCCGACCACCTCCAGCTTCGCGTCCACGAGCAGGATGAGCTGAGCCACTATTCGAGCGGCACCAGCGACATCGAGTACCTCTTCCCGATCGGCTGGTCGGAGCTTGAGGGGATTGCCAACCGAGGCGACTTTGACTTGAAGCAGCACACCGAGTTCTCCGGCGAGAAGCTCGAATTCTTCGATCAAGCCAGCGGCGAGAAGTACGTGCCTCATGTGATCGAACCTGCCGCCGGCGCCGACCGCGCGACGCTCGCCTTCCTCGTCGACGCCTACGACGAGGAAGAGGTCGAAGGCGACGTGCGCACCGTGCTGCGCCTCCACCCGCGGCTCGCGCCGGTCAAGGTCGCGGTGCTGCCGCTGGTCAAGAAGGACGGCCAGCCGGAGCTGGCGCGCGAAGCGTTTGAATCGCTACGTGGGCTGATGACGACGGAGTACGACGAGGGTGGCTCGATCGGTAAGCGCTACCGCCGTCAGGATGAGATCGGCACGCCGTGGTGCGTGACGATCGACCATGACTCGCTAGAGGACCGCACGGTGACCGTCCGCGAGCGTGATTCGCTCTCGCAGGATCGGGTCGCGATCGATGATCTACCAGCCTTGCTTTCGGCGAAGCTGGCTGAGCCCTGGCGGAGCCCGAAGCTGGCGTAATACTGCTCGGCGCAATGGCCGTGGCGGCTATGCTCCAGCTTGACACTCTGTCAAAGCAGCCGAGGAGATTCTTGATGGCCACTACCGCCCCGCGCCCGGCAACCCGCCGCGCCGCCGACGACATCAGCTACACCGACCTCTACGAGCGCTGGGAGCGCGGAAACTGGTCGGCCACCGAGATCGACTTCACGCAGGACAAGATCGATTGGGAAGAGCGAATGACCGACGCTCAGCGCCGCACGGCGATGTGGCTCTTCTCACTCTTCTTCCACGGCGAGGATGCAGTCACCGACGGCCTCTCGCCCTACATCGACGCCGCTCCGCTTGAGGAGCAGAAGTACTTCATCGCCACGCAGCAGGTTGACGAAGCGCGCCACAGCGTCTTCTTCAACCGCTTCATGAACGAAGTCGTCGGCCTCGGCGACGGAAGCATTGCCGGCGGCATGAACGCCACCGCCAGCCAGCTCAGCTGGGGGCACAAGATGATCTTCCAAGGGCTTGAAGATATGTGTGTGGCGCTTCGCGCCGACCAGTCGCCGCATCAGTTTGCGCGGGCGATCACGCTCTACCACATTCTGATTGAGGCCTCGCTCGCCCAGCCCGGCCAGCATGTGATCGAAGCCTTCCTCGAGGAGGAGGACCTAATGCCTGGCTTCCGCGCCGGAATCGCCAACGTCGCGCTCGACGAGCAGCGCCACATCGCCTTCGGCGTCAAGGCGCTGGCCGATCTTTACGACGCCGACCCGAAGGGCACAGAGACGGCTGTGCTCGATGTACTCCGCGAGAATGGCGTCTTCGTCACCGGCGTCGCGATGCCACCGAACTGGGACGAAAGCTACTTCACAGCGTTCAACTATTCCTACGACGCGCTCGGCCGCGACGGGATCACGGCGCTCGAATCAAGGCTGCGAGCGATCGGCATCGACCTCCACAAGGTCGAGCGCTCACCGCTGCCGGTCGACCTGCCGCTCGAGGAGCGCGCCGACCGCGGCCGCGTGCTGTTGCAATCGAACCTCGTCGGCCCGGATCGCCCGGCCTCGCGCGATCCTTACGCGACCGAAGTGATGTTCGATTCGATCGCCCGCGCAGCCGACGTCCATGTTGTCCCTTCGGGAACGGTTATCGAGTGGGCCTTCACCGACGCCGAGCCCTGGCAGCTCAGCTTCGACGCCGGCAAGTGCAGCGCCGGGCGCGGCACTCCTCGCAACGCGAGCCTCAAGCTCGTCGTCTCATTCGACGATTGGGCCGACATCTTCGCCAAGCGCGTCGATGCCCGCAAACTGCTGCTTACGCGCAAGCTGCGCCCAAAGGGCAACCTGCGCCTGTTCGCGAAGTTCGGGAAGATCTTCCCGTAGCGCTGAGCGCTACTCGCTGTCTACGGCAGCGTCGGCGTCGGCCGTGTCGGCCTTGCCGTTAGTCGCGGCAACGTCAGCGGTCGAAGGAGCTTCGGCCTTGGCGCTGGCGGCAGGCGGGGCTGTCGTCGGCACGTAGTCGAACTCTTCTTCGGCGCCGAACAGCAGATCGAGCACCTTGTTGCGCAGACCTTCGCTCAGTGCGACGGCAAGCACGACGCCGGCGCCGAGGATCACGAGGTTGCGGAAGATGTGGTGTGAGCGGCGCGGCTCGATGATCAGCGCGCGCGTCTCCATCGCGGCCTCACCGGCGCGCTTGATTGAGCGCTGAACCTTGCGGTCGTCGAGAATCGCCGAAGCAGGGTTGTCGCTGTTTGAGATGCGATCGATCGCTTCACGCGCGGCGACGTAGGCAACGCGGGCGTTGTCGCGAATTTCAGGGTCTTCAACTACGCGGCGGATGTACGGGTTGCCGAGTAGGTCTTGTGCTGCGCTAGCGGCGCTTGCCGCACGTTCAGAAGCCGAAGCCATCATCAATCTCCCTATTGGAATACCGAGCCAGCAGCATAGCCGCTACGTCAACTTTCTGTCAGCAATCAAGGACTGCGCCCTCGGAAGCGAGCGTCACCTCGCCGCCGAACGCTGCCGACGCTTCGGCCACCGAAAGCGCCTGATCTAGCTCATCTGAGATGTGTGTCAACACCAACTGGCCAACGTTTGCGGCGCGGCCGTGCTCGCCGGCTTCTGTTGCCGTCAGGTGGCCGCGCGGCTCTTCATCGTCGCCGGTGCGCAGTGTCGATTCGATTAGTAGAAGGTCGCTGCCGTGGGCAAAGTCGATTAGCGCCTGGCTGGGCCCACAGTCGGCGCCAAAGGTGAAGCGGCCCTCCTCTCCTTCCGCTGTGACGGAGATCGCGAACGTTGGGATGTAGTGCGGCACGAGGCAGAAGCCGAGTTCGAAATCGCCAGCGCTGACTAGCTGCTGTGGCTCGTACTCGATCACCTCGAATGCGTCGACGATCGTCTCGCCCGGGCCGAGCAGGCTGGCGATCTGGCAGAGCAGATCACCGCCGCCCGAGGGCACGATCAGCCTTGGGCGCGGAGCCGGGTTGGCGCTCGACCAGCGCGGCGAGTAGGTCAGCGCGTAGGCGAAGGGCATTAGGTCAAGGCAGTGGTCGCCGTGAAAGTGGCTGATCACGACGGCGTCGATCTCGGCGTAGTCGATCCGCTCTCGCAGCTTGCCGAAAACACCGCTGCCGCAGTCGACGAGGAGCTTCGTATTCGCCGTCTCGACGAGGTAGCCGCTGCAAGCTCCACCAGCGTCTGGCCAAGAAGGCGACTTGCCGAGAATTGTGATCTGCATAGCGCTGTTCGTCCCTTTCGCCCGCTTCTGGGATTCTATCTAGGTGGAGACTTTTGAGATCGCGCTGGTCGTGCTTGGCGCGCTGCTGGTTATCGGCGCGCTGATATCGGGCTATGTCAACCGCAGCTTCCTTTCACTGACGGCGCTTTACGTGCTGGCCGGCTTCGCGCTCGGCGAGGGTGGCCTTGGCGTGCTCAATTTCACAGCCGACGAAGGCTTCGTCGAGGAGCTGGCGATCATCGCGCTGGTAGTGATTCTCTTTCGCGACGGGCTTGAGGTTGAGGCCGAGCTGCTGGCCAAGCAGTGGCACCTGCCGCTGCGCAAATTGCTAGTGGCAATGCCGATCACGGCGGTGATCATCATGGTCGCCGGCCACTTCATCGTCGGCCTCAGCTGGCTTGAGGCGGCGCTGCTCGGCGCGCTGCTCTCGCCGACCGACCCTGTGCTCTCATCGGCCGTCGTGACCAACCCGCGCGTCCCGCGGCTAATTCGTAACTCTTTGAATCTTGAATCGGGACTAAACGACGGGCTGGCACTGGCGCTGATCATTCCCGTCGCGGCCGCTTTGGATGGCGATAGAGATGGAACCGTTTGGTGGCAGTTCATGCTTGAAGACATCTCGATCGGCGTAGTCGCCGGCATCGCGCTCGGTTACCTCGCTTCGCTTCTGATCCCCCGCTCGAGCAGCGACTCAGCAATTCCCGACCACCAGAAGGTCCTCTACGCGCTCGGAGTTGCCGTGCTGACCTACGGCATCCTTGCCTACGCCGGTCATGGCAACGCCTTCATCGCCGTCTTCGTCTGCGCGATCACGCTCGGCATTCGCCGCGCCGACATTCGCGATTACTTCAGCAGCGGCGCCGAGGAGATTCTCGAACTGATCAAGCTCGGCATCTTCGTCGTCTTTGGTTCAATTCTGACCGTTCAGGCGCTCTTCTCAAATGGCTGGGCTGCGGTGGCGATAGTCGTCGTCACCTTGCTGATCGCGCGCACCGCCGGGGTCTGGCTCTCCTTGATCGGCAACCGCGAGAAGCTGAGCACGCAGACGAAGGCCTTCATGAGCTGGTTTGGGCCGAAGGGCGTTGCGACGATGACCTACTCGCTGTTCCTGCTGGCGCTTGGAATTCCCGGCGCAACCGAGGTGACCAACTTGGCCGCGCTCTGCGTCGTGACCTCGATCGTCGCGCACGGATTGACCGACACGCCGGGCGCCAATTGGATCGGCCGCGTTGCCGCCGCGGCGCGCGAAAAGGCTCAACGCGATGGGCAGCCGGTCCCTCCCGACGCCGTCATCTGAGGTTCCGGTCAGGCGCTGTGCAGCGCGGCCTGCTCGGCCGCCGTTGGGAATGCCCAGGCGGACTTGGTGCTGCGTTCTTGGCGGAATTCGAAGCGCATCTGGCGCGGCGGGCGCAGCCCTTCGGGGTGGTCGGGGCGGAAGCTCACGCAGGGCTCGTCGAGCTCCAGCGCGCAGAGCATCCGGGCACGGAAGAAGCAGTCGTCGCACGATGCTTTCGCTGCCTTCGCTGCTCTCGCCATCCGCTTCACCCCCGCCTCTCGTTTTCGTTTGCCAAGCAGCGCCGCAATCAATCAAAAGGCGCGCAGCTCTGCAACGCGGTGTTCCGCACCTGCCGTACTTTTTTCACTTCGGCGTAACAAAGAAGGCCGCACCTTCGGTGAATCGAGCGGCCGAAGCTGCGAGGCTGGCCAGCGTGACTAACACCGACTCAAGTCGCCCACCAACCGCGCCACAAAGCTGCGACCTCGTAGTCGTCGGCGGCGGCATCATCGGCCTCGCCGTCGCTCGCGAGGCGTTGCTGCGTGAGCCACGTGCGCGCGTGGTCGTGTTAGAGCGCGAGCAGTCGATCGCGCTCCAGCAAAGCTCGCACAACAGCGGCGTGATCCACGCCGGCATCTATTACGAGCCCGGTTCGCTGAAGGCGCAGCTCTGCGTCGAAGGAGCAGCCGCGCTTTACAAGCTCTGCGCCGAACTTGGCGTTGCGACCAATCGAATCGGCAAGTTGATCGTCGCGACATCGGCGGCCGAGCTACCGGGGCTTGAGCGGCTGCACGAGCGGGCGCTGGCGAACGGGGTCCACGTAGCGCAGCTGGGTGGCGACCAGTTGCGCGAGATCGAGCCTCGTGCCAACGGCGTCGCCGCGCTGCACTCGCCGGACACCGGAATAGTCGATTACGCCGCGCTCTGCGCGGCGCTGGCGGCCGACGTCGAGGCGCGCGGCGGCGCCGTGATCACCGACTGCGCAGTCGAGCGCGTCGTGCACGTGGCTCAGGGCGTGCGCGTGGTTCACGCGCAGGGCGCCACCGCCTGCGGCGGCGCGATCGTCTGCGCTGGACTGCAGTCCGACCGCCTCGCGCAGGCCAGCGGCGCCAGCGCCGACCCACGAATCGTTCCCTTCCGCGGTGCCTACTTCACGCTGCGCCGGCCTGATCTGGTTCGCGGCCTGATTTACCCCGTCCCCGACCCAGAACTTCCCTTCCTCGGAGTCCATATGACGCGCCGGATCAGCGGCGACGTTGTCGTTGGTCCGACGGCGATGCCGGCCGCCTCACGCAATGACGACGGGGGCTGGCGGCTGAGCCCACGCGACCTGCTCTCAACGCTGAGTTGGCGGGGTAGCTACCGAATGGCCTGGCGCTGGCGTCGCCAAGCGCCACGTGAGCTGGCCTGGGCACTGAGCCGCGCTGCCTATGCGCGCGAAGCGAGCCGCCTGATCAGCGGACTTACCGCCGACGATCTTGAACCATCATTCGTTGGGATTCGTGCCCAGGCCGTTGGCCGCGACGGTGCGCTAGTCGACGACTTCGTCTTCTCTGGTGAAGGCCGCGTCGTGCAGCTGCGCAATGCCCCGTCGCCGGCAGCGACCGCTTCGCTGGCGATCGCCGCCTACTGCTGCGACCGGCTCGGCCCGATCACTACTGCTGAGCCAAGCGAGCAACCAGCCTCGTAGCCTTTATTGACGATGCGAATTCTGTTGACAGGAGCCAGCGGGGCGATCGGCTCGCAGCTTGCGCCCCAGCTCGCCGGCGAAGGCCACGAGCTGCGCGCATTTGCGCGCGATCCAGCGCGGGTAACGGCGGGCGGCTTCGACGAGATTGTGCGCGGCGATGTTCTAACTGGAGAGGGGCTTGGCGAGGCGCTGGAGGGAATCGAGCTCGCCTACTACCTAATCCATTCGATGGAAGCCTCGGCCGAAGGCGAGCCGTTCGCCGAGCGTGAGCTGCGTTCGGCCGAGAACTTCGCTGCTGCGGCGCGGCGCGCTGGGCTGCGCCGCGTCTGTTACCTCGGCGGCCTTGTGCCGAGCGACCGCCCTCCCTCCGAGCACCTTGCCAGCCGTCTAGCCGTTGAGCAGGCGCTGCTCAGCAGCGCGCCCGAGGCGGTCGCCCTGCGCGCCTCGATCGTGATCAGCGCACAGTCGCGCTCGTTCCGCTTTCTCGTCCGCCTGCTGGAACGTTCACCGCTGCTGCCGCTGCCGGACTGGCGTAACTTTCGCACGCAGCCGATCGATGGGCGCGACGTTGTCGCTTATCTAAGAGCGGCCGGGCTCTCGGCCGCGGTCGAAGGCAAGTTGACGCTCGACATCGCCGGCCCTGACGGCGTTACCTACGGACAACTGATCCAACGGATAGCTGACGCGATGCTGCTGAGCCGACCGGCGATCGAACTGCCGTTCTCGATGACGCCGGTTGCCAGCGCGGTGGCGGCGTCAATCACCGGTGAGCAGAACGAGCTGGTGGGGCCGCTGATGGAAGGACTAAGCGGCGACCTGCTGGCCGACGACGCTGCTGCGCGCGAGCTTTTCGAAGTCCACCTTCACCGCCTCGACCGCGCAATCTCACACGCGCTGCGCGAATGGGAAGAGAGAGAGCCGCTCGCGGCCCGTTAGGAGACGAAATGGGAGCAGTTACAGCAGAAATCCAGATCAATGCCACGCCGCAAGAGGTTTGGGACGTTGCACTAAACCCCCAGCGGCTCGGCGACTGGGTGACGATTCACCGCAAACTGAACGAATCTGACGACGGGCCACCACGGCTCGGTTTCGAAATGGTTCAGACGATGGAGCTGCGCGGCGCGCCGCTAAAGGTGAGCTGGGAGCTGGTTACATGCGACGAGCCTGAGCTAGCGAAGTGGGAAGGGCGCGGGCCGGCGGGCTCACGCGCTGAGACCAGCTACCGCCTGGAAGCCAATCAGGACGGCACGCTCTTTCACTACAGCAACGAGTTCTTCCCACCGATGGGGCTGATCGGCCGCGTCGCCCAGCGGGCGATCGCCGGCGACCTGCCGCAGAGCGAAGCATTGGCATCACTCGAACGGTTGCAGCGAATTTTCACTTAGTAAAAATTCGGCTGGCAGAGTAAGACATTGGCTGGCAGGGCAGTTCTTATCGAAAGTGGACAAATTAGTTTCATTTCGGCGTGATCCCTGCTAGATTCACTTGCGCATACGTAGTTTCCGCAAATTATCGAGGAGAACCACCAGATGGCAGACTTTGTTGATCAGAAGAAAGGCGAGATGGAATCGCGCCTGAAAGAGCTTCGCCCGCTAGTTGATGAGTACGACAGGCTCGAGGCAGCCGTCGCTGCGCTCGGCTCGGTTGGCACAGCAGGCGCCCGCCGCGGCGGAACGGCGCCGCGTACCGCGAAGAAGTCGGTTCGCCGCAACGGCGCCGGGCCAGGCAAGGGCAGCGGCCGCCGCGGCCGCCCGAAGGGTTCAGGCGTTCGCGACAAGCAGGCGCTGGAGCTAGTAACCGCAACGCCAGGGGTGACAATCCCCGAGATCGCCAAGGAGATGGGGATCAAGCAGAACTACCTTTACCGCGTCCTCCCCAGCCTCGAGAAGGAAGGCCTCGTCCGCAAGAAGGGCCGTGGCTGGTATCCGCGCTGAGCTGTCAGCTCAGAACTAACCTGAAGTGCGAGTGGGTCTGCTCAGCCGAGCAGGCCCATTTTCGTTACAGCCTCGCGCTCTTCGGCCAGCTCCTTGACGCTGGCGTCGATCCGCGCACGCGAGAAGTCGTCGACCGCAAGCCCTTGCACGATCTCGTAATCACCGCCGCTGCAGACAACGGGGAATGAGCTGATTATCCCCTCGTCGACCCCGTAGGAGCCGTCGGAAGGGATTCCCATCGAGACGTAATCACCCTCGGCTGAGCCGAGCACCCAGTCATGCATGTGGTCGATCGCAGCGTTCGCGGCCGAGGCGGCGCTCGATGAGCCGCGCGCCTCAATCACTTCGGCGCCGCGCTGCTGGACGCGGCTGATGAATTCGCCCTCCACCCAAGCCTGATCGTCGACCACTTCGGCCGCCGGCTTGCCGCCAATCGTCGCTTGGCTGATGTCCGGGTACTGCGTAGCCGAGTGGTTGCCCCAGATGATCATCCGCTTGATCTCAGAGACGGGCCGACCGGTCTTGCTTGCGAGCTGCGCGATCGCGCGGTTGTGGTCGAGCCGCGTCATTGCCGTGAAGCGCTCGGCCGGAACATCGGGTGCGTTGCCCATCGCAATCAGCGCGTTCGTGTTGGCCGGGTTGCCAACAACGAGGACGCGGATGTCGTCGGCGGCCTTGTCGTTAATTGCTTTGCCCTGCGGCGCGAAGATTCCACCGTTGGCCTCGAGCAGGTCGCCGCGTTCCATCCCCTTCGTGCGCGGGCGGGCGCCGACAAGGAAGGCGACGTTGGCGCCATCAAAAGCTTCGTCAGGCTGGTCGCTGATCTCAATTCCGCTGAGCAGCGGAAAGGCACAGTCGAGCAGCTCCATCGCCGTTCCTTCAGCGGCGCCGAGCGCCGGCGTGATCTCGAGCAAACGGAGCTCAACGGGGCGGTCGGGGCCGAGCAGCTGGCCTGAGGCGATTCGGAATAGCAGCGCGTAGCCGATCTGGCCAGCGGCACCGGTGACAGTAATTTTGGTCGGACTGCTCATCTAATTTTCTCCCTTTAGTGATGCTCGAAAATGATTCAGAGGACGCTAGCGAGCCTTGCGCCGCGGCGACGTGCGCTATGTCACAGATCGATTCTTCCAGCCCTCAAGCCATCGCTAGCTTCAGCCGCTGATCAACCGAGGCAAGGAACTCTTCGGTCGTCTGGAACGGCTGCTCTGGCCCGAT
>CAJBXY010000012.1 GCA_903959665.1 uncultured Solirubrobacterales bacterium
CGACCCACGCTTCGGTAGGACGCCAAGTTGGACGGTCGCGTCATAGGCGTCAAAGAAGGCGCGGACGCGCCAAAGCTTCTCGCGCGGCGGGTCAAGCTCGCAGTAAAGGACGGCGTGAACGGTGATCATCTTGTTCGTCGCTGGGATCCCCGCCAGCGCGCCGCGATGGACGCCACTGACGAGTACCGGCACGGCGACGTAACGCCCATCGCTGAGCCGCTCGCCGGCGCTCTCAACGGTCGCGTCGGGGAAGGCCTGCCAGAGCTGGGCGGCGCGATCGGCTAGTGCGTCGGGGCCGTAGAGCGGCTCCGGGCTGGACGGGTCTGTCCAGTGCAGGTCGGCGGCGCAGACGTCGCGGAAGGCGGCGCGGCGACGCTCGGTCCAAGCCTGCTGAAAGGCGTCGAGAAGCTCGTCCATCGCGCTTCAGCCTAGAGCGGCTTGAACCGGGCTGCTGGCTAGTGCTGCCAAACTGAAGGCCGATGGGACGACGCAGCCGCAAACAGAGCCTGACCGAACCCGGCGCCCAGCCGGCGCCAAAGCAGCGCCTCAGCGGCGCCGAGCGCGACGAGATTGCGCGCGCAGAGCTTCAGCCCTTGGCGCTCGGCGAGCGGCCACTGCCGGTGAAGATCGCGGCCTGCTTGGCCGCCGCACTGGCGATTGCCAACGTCGCTTTCTATTTCGCCGGCGTCGAAGTTCAAGGCCAAAAGCCGGCGCTGGTCGGCGTCCTGCTGTTCGCCGCCGTGATGCTGCTGGCGGCTTGGGGAATGTGGACGCTGCGCTACTGGGCGCTGCTCGGCTTTCAGGCCCTGCTGGCGATGACGCTGGTGATCGCTGGGCTCTCATTGATGGTCGCCGGCAACCTGCTGGCAGTAATTCTCTGCGTCGTAATTCTGCTCGGCGGCGGCTGGCTCTTCTGGAAGCTGATCCGCGTGCTCGGGCGCGTCAAGGTTCCAACGCTGCGCGGCAACTAAGCCGCGCCGCCCGCGGCGCCGCCACTTTCATACACTCGCCCCATGGCTAAAGAAAGCTTCGACTGCGTCATCATCGGCTCCGGGCCGGGAGGGTACGTCGCAGCGATCCGCGCCGCGCAGCTCGGACTCAGCGCAGCCGTAATCGAGAAGGACAAGATCGGCGGGCGCTGCCTCAACTACGCCTGCATCCCCGCCAAGGCTGTGCTGCGCTCTGCCGACATCGTCTCCGAGATCCGCGAGGCCGGCGAGTTTGGAATCACGGTCGGCGAGCCAACCGTCGACTTCAGCGCCGTCAGCGCGCGCCGCGAAGAGGTGATCGGCACGCTCGTCGGCGGCGTCGAAATGTTGATCAAGAAGAACAAGGTCGAACTGATCCACGGGGCCGCGGAGATCACAGGAGCCAAGAGCGTCAGCGTCGACGGTCGCGAGCTCGAAGCGACAAAGGCGATCATCCTTGCGACCGGCTCGGTCGCCCGCTCGATCCCCGGCGCGAGCTTCGGCGACAGAGTGATCGACACCGCCGAGGCGTGGGCGCTGGAAGAGCTGCCGAAGCGGTTGGCGGTCGTCGGCTCCGGCCCGTCGGGCTGCGAGATCGCCAGCGCCTACGCCCGCTTCGGCGTAGAGGTTGAACTCTTTGAAGCGCTCGATCGCGTGCTGCCGGGCGAAGACAAGGACATCTCGAGGCTCGTCGAGCGAAGTTTTTCAAAGCAGGGGATCACGGTTCACAGCTCAACGCTGATCGGCGAGATCAAGGCAGCAAAGAGCTCCGTCAGCTACAGCTACGGCGAGGAGAAGGGCGAAGCCGACTGGCTCGTAATTGCCGCAGGCCGCGCAGCCGACGTTGAAGGCCTTGGGCTCGGCGCCGCCGGGCTGGAGCTCGATCAGCATGGCCTGATCGCCGTCGATGGCCATCAGCGCACGAGCGTCGAAGGCATTTACGCGATCGGCGACCTGGTTCACGGCCCGGCGCTGGCGCACAAGGCCAGCGAGGAGGGAATCATCGCCGCCGAGGCGATTGCCGGAGAAGATCCTGCGCCGCTCGATTACATCGACATTCCTCGCGCAACCTTCTGCGCCCCGAACGTCGCCAGCTTTGGCCTAACCGAAGAGCAGGCAAAGGAGCAAGGCTTCGACGTGACCGTCGGCAAGGTTCCTTACGGCGCCGTCGGCGCGGGCACGCTCTACGGCGACCGCGGCGGGCTCGTAAAAATTGTTGGCGACAAGAAGTACGGCGAGCTGCTCGGTGGCCATATCGTCGGAGCGAAAGCGACCGAGCTAATTCAGGAACTCGTGAACGCGAAACTGCTCGAAGGCGGCTACCCCGAGGTAGCCCGCTTCATCCACGGCCACCCGACGATGAGCGAAGCAGTGCTGGAAGCGGCCCGCGCCGCCGACGGCTGGCTGATTCACGGCTAGGCGCAGATGGATCAGCAGCCGGCCTTCTACTTCGACCTGGCCAGCCCTGAGTCTTATCTGGCGGCAGAACGGATCCTTACGTTGCTGCCGCTTGCTGCCGAGTGGATCCCGATCCGCGGGTCGGCGCTGCCGGCGCTGGGCGACGCGGCGGCGCAACGCGAGCTAGTTGAGAGCCTCGCTGAAGAGCGATCGCTGCAGCAGCCGCGCTGGCCAACTCCTTTCCCCTTCGACAGCGAGCAAGCGATGCTGGCCGCGACCTACGCAAAACAGATCGGCCGCACCGTGCCCTTCGTGCTCGCGGCCTTTCGCCAGGCATACGCCGGTGGCCGCGCGCTCGACAACGACGACAACATCGTGATCGCCGGTTCGGCCTGCGAGATGCACCCCGCCGCGCTGCTGAAAGGGTGCCAGCTGCGCACCGTCCTCGGCGGGCTCGAAGCAGCGACCGCGTTGGCGCTGGAGCGCGGCGTGCGCGACGTGCCCGCCGTGTGGGTACCTGGCACGGGCGGTGGCCCCGACCAGCTCTTCCATGGCGACGATCAACTCGAGGCAGCAGCAGCTGCGCTTAGCGAGAAGGTGGCGACTCAATGACAGCCGTTCGCGACTACGACGTGATCGTTACGCGCACCGGCATCGCTCCCGGGCGCCTTGCCGCCGCCGACCGTTTCGATCACGTTGAAGTTGTCTCGGTCGAGGATCTCGAAGTAGTTCTCTTCTGGGACGTCCCGGCCCGCGCAACCGGCCGCATGGAAGCGTCGCTACGCGAGGATCTGCAGCGGCTCGAGAGCGACGAGTTCATCGCCCGCTGGAGCGCGGTCGAGAGCGAAGATGACTACTAGGCTGGTAGGCGATGGCTGATCGCCCGCTACCGCCGCCTGAAACGGCGATCGACTGGCTTAAGTCGATGACGCTGATCCGCCGCTTCGAGGAGCGCGCCGGCGAGCAGTACACGCGCGCGAAGGTCGGTGGATTCCTTCACCTGGCGATCGGCGAAGAGGCAACGATCGTCGGCGCCGTCGCGGCGCTGCGCCCAACCGATTACATGATCGCCACCTACCGCTCGCACGGTCAGGCGCTGGCGCGCGGGAGCGAGCCGGGCCGCGTGATGGCCGAGCTGTTCGGTCGCGTTGACGGGCTCTGTCGCGGCCGCGGTGGCTCGATGCACATGTTCGATCTTGAGCGGCGCTTCATGGGCGGCTTTGGAATCGTCGGCGGCAACCTGCCGCTGGCGGCAGGCTTTGGCCTAACCAGCGACTACCTCGGCAGCGACGACGCGACGCTCTGCCAGTTCGGCGACGGAGCCAGTAACCAGGGCACCTTCGGCGAAACGCTCAACCTTGCGGCGCTCTGGAGCCTGCCGGTCGTCTTCATGGTCACCAACAACCAGTTCGGGATGGGCACTTCGCTCGAACGCCACTCAGCCCAGACGGATCTTCAGGTCAAAGGTGAAGGCTTCGGCGTTCCCGGCCTTGAGTGCGACGGGATGGATGTGATCGACACTTGGGCGGTAACAGCGGAGGCGCTGCGGATTGCGCGCGAAGAGCGCCAGCCGGTTCTCGTTGAAGCGCTCAACTACCGCTTCCGCGGCCACTCGATCGCCGATCCTGAGGATTACCGCAGCGCGGAAGAGGTACTGGAATGGAGCAAGCGCGACCCGCTCGTGACATTCGCTGATCGGCTGATCGCCGAGGGCGTCATCAACGAAGCGCAGCGCGAAGCGATCGACCTTGAGGCAATCGCGACAGTCGACGAGGCCGTCGCCTTCGCCGACGCCTCACCGGAGCCCGATCCCAGCTCGCTCTATGACGACGTTTACGTTCTCAGCGACCAGGTCCGCGGTTGGTACTCGGCCGACCATCGCGGAGCCGGCCTGCAGAAGGGCGAGGAGCTCGCCTAATGGCCGAGATGCGCTACCGCGAGGCCCTCAATCAGGCGCTCGCCGAGGAGCTCGAGCGCGACCCGAACGTCTACCTGATGGGTCAGGACATCAGCGTCTTCGGCGGCGCCTTCAAGGTGACCGAAGGATTGATGGACCGCTTCGGCGAGAAGCGGATTCGCGACACGCCAATCTCGGAGAACACGATCGTCGGTATCGGCGTCGGCTCGGCAATGACAGGGCTGCGGCCGGTGATCGAGCTGATGACGATCAACTTCTCACTGCTGGCGCTCGACCAGATCATCAACCATGCCGCTCACATCCGTTACATGTTCGGCGGTCAGGTCAGCGTGCCACTGGTCGTGCGGATGCCGCAGGGCGCAGGCCATCAGCTCGGGCCAACCCACTCACACAGCTTTGAGGCGCTCTACCTCCACGTTCCTGGGCTGCTCGTCGCCGTGCCGAGCACCGCCGCCGACGCCAAAGGCCTTCTCAAAACGGCGATCCGCGACGATAATCCAGTGATCTTCATCGAACACGAAACTCTTTACGGCCAGCGCGGCGAGGTTCCCGACGACCCTGACTTCACGGTTCCATTCGGCCTCGCGGCGATTCGCCGTGAAGGCAACGACGTGACGATCATCGGCATCTCGCGGATGGCCCAGACGGCTGAGCGCGCCGCCGAACAGCTGGCCGCCGAACACGGGATCGAAGCCGAGGTGATCGACCCGCGCACGCTGCGCCCGCTTGATCTCGACACGATCCTTGAATCGGTCGCCAAGACCAACCGCTGCGTGATCGTCGAAGAGGGCTGGCCGCACGGCGGTGTCGGTGCCAACCTCGCGGCACTGATCCAGGAGCAGGGCTTCGATGATCTCGATGCGCCGGTCGGCCGCGTCACCGGCGTCGATGCGCCGATGCCGTACGCGAAGAGCCTTGAGCAGATCGCATTCCCGCACGAAGAACAGGTAATCGATGCGACGCTGGCGCTCTTTGGTGACAGGAAGCGAGCATCGCGTGGCTGAGATTGTGATGCCCCGCCTCTCCGATTCGATGGAGGAAGGAACGATCGTGCGCTGGCTCAAGCGCGACGGCGACGAGGTAGCCCGCGGCGAAGAGCTGGTCGAGATCGAGACCGACAAGGCGACGATGGCCTACGAGTCAGACACAGCCGGCACGCTTCAGATCACCGCTCAGGAGGGCGCAACGCTGCCGGTCGGGGCAAAGATCGCTGTGATCGGTGACGACGATCCGGAATTGAGCGAAGCTGCGGCTTCTGCCGAGGTTGGGGTTGAGGTGCCGGAGCCTGCTGCGACGCCAGCCGCCGATGGCGAGACGGCTCCCGCCGCGTCAGCTCCAGCGACACGCCGCAGCGGCGAGCGCGTCAAGGCCTCGCCAATCGCGCGGCGGATCGCAGGCGAGACCGGCGTCGATCTTGATTCGCTGTCCGGCAGCGGCCCCGGCGGGCGGATCGTCAAAGCCGACGTTGAAGGCGCCGGCACTGCAGCGTCGGCGACTCCCCCGGCAGCCACGACAAGCGGCGGCGAAGCGAGCGGCCGCGGCACCGTAACGGCGACCGAGCCGACGCGCACGCAAGCGCTGATCGCGCGCCGGATGGCCGAGTCGCGCGCCACCGTTCCCTCCTTCACGCTGCAGATCAGCGTCGACATGACTACCGCGACAACGCTGCGCGCTGAGCTGAAGGCGAGCGCAGGCGAAGGCCAAGCAGTGCCGACGATTAATGACATGGTCGTCAAGGCCAGCGCGCTGGCGCTGCGCGAGCAGCCACAGGCCAACGGCGCTTGGCGCGACGGCCACTTTGAGCACTACTCGCGCGTAAACATCGGCGTCGCCGTCGCCGGGGCTGGCACGCTCGTGGTGCCAACCGTCTTCGACGCCGACACAAAGACGCTGGCCGAAATCTCGGCCGAGAGTGGCGCGCTCGCGGGGAGCGTGCGCAGCGGCACGATCACACCTCCGCAGACGAGCGGCGGCACCTTCACCGTCAGTAACCTCGGCATGTTTGGCGTGCGCAGCTTCGAAGCGGTTATCAACACGCCGCAGGCGGCAATCCTCGCGGTCGGGGCTGTCGAGCAGCGGCCGGCCGTTCACGAGGGCGAGATTGAGGCGCGGATGCTGATGGAGCTGACGCTCGCCTGCGACCACCGGATTCTTTACGGCGCCGATGGCGCCAAGCTGTTGGCGCGGATCAAAGCGCTGCTCGAGGCACCGCTCTCGCTCGCGAGCTGAGAGTAGGCTGGAATGGCTATGAGCGACCAGGCCCGGGAATGCTCGGTTGTCGAGCTGGGGCGGCTCGATTACCGCGAAGCCAACGAACTTCAGGAGCGAGTTCGCGACGCGCGCGAAGCCGGGCTAATCGGTGACACGCTGCTGCTGCTCGAACATGACCCTGTCTACACGCGCGGGCGCCGCAGCAGCCCAGAGGAGTTTCCCCAAGAGGCAGCTTGGTACGCCGAGCGCGGGATCGAGATCATCGATGTGGACCGCGGCGGGCGCGTCACCTACCACGCCCCCGGCCAGCTCGTCGGCTACCCGATCGTCAAGACAGCCGACGTCGTTGCCCACGTCCGTTCGCTCGAACGCGTGATCATCACGGCACTGGCATCGGTCGGCGTCGATGCCCGCGCACGGGTTGATGAGGGCTCCGACTTCACCGGCGTCTGGGTCGAGGATCGAAAGATCGCCTCGATCGGCGTCCACCTGCGCCGCTCAATCACGACGCATGGTTTTGCGATCAACGTCGACATGGATCTGGAGCCCTGGCAGTGGATCGTTCCCTGCGGTTTGCAGGCCCCAATCACCTCGGTCGCCGCTGAGACCGGCGCAGCGGTCGACGCCGACGCATTCGCAGCCGAGCTGAGCCGTCTTTGGGCGGCCGAGCTCGGCGGCGCGAAGGCTGGGATCAGCGTCGAGCGGCTGATCTCGCTCATCGCACCGACCGACACGCCGCTAGCCTGACTCTGTGGCCGAAGAGCCGACGATCCGCGCCCATCAAACCCGCTCCCGCTCGAACCCGGGCGGAATGGACGTGAGCGCCGTACTCGGCGCCGATGTGCAGCCGATCCGCGCTCGCAAGCCGCCGTGGTTCAAGGTGCCGCCACCTGGGGGCGAGAGGTACCGCGAGCTCTCGGCGATGATCAAAGCTGAGAACCTCCACACCGTCTGCCAGGAGGCCGCCTGCCCGAACGTTGGCGAGTGCTGGGAGCGCGGCACCGCGACCTTCATGATCCTCGGCGACACCTGCACGCGGCGCTGCGGCTTCTGCAACGTGCAGACCGGCAAACCGACTTGGAACGACCCGCTCGAGCCGGCCCGCGTTGCCCGCTCGATCGCGAAGATGGGCTTGCGCCACGCCGTGATCACGAGCGTCGATCGCGACGACCTACCCGACTACGGCTCAGGAATCTGGGCGGCGACGATTCGCCAATGCCGCTCGCAGGCACCGGACTGCAAAGTTGAGGTTTTGACGCCCGACTTTCGCGGCGAAGAGATGCCACTGGCAAGGGTTCTCGCGGAGCGGCCCGACGTCTTCAACCACAACGTTGAGGTTGTGCCACGGCTCTATTCGGTCGCGCGCCGCGGTTCGCGCTGGGAGCGCTCGCTGCGAGTGCTGCGCAACGCCCGCGCAATCGGCGGCGAGCGGTTGGTTACAAAGTCGGGGCTGATGGTTGGGCTCGGCGAAACTCACGATGAGATCGTCGAAGCCTTCACCGATCTGCGCGAAGCCGGCGTCCAGGTGCTGACCGTCGGCCAGTACCTGCGGCCAACCGAAAACCATCTGCCGGTCGTCCGTTACTGGCACCCGGATGAATTCAAAGAGCTCGAAGCGGCCGCCTACGAGCTTGGCTTCTCGCACATCGCCGCCGGGCCGCTGGTGCGCTCCAGCTACCACGCCGACGAGCACGTTCCCCAGCAGCGGCCTGGCGTCGGCCCGCTCAGCGCCGCCGTCGGCGCCTAGCGCGAGGGAAGGCCAAAGATGCGTGCTGCGCTACTCGCAATCGTCTTCATCTTCCTGCTCGCCTTCTTCGCGATCACGCTAGTGACAATCCAAACCGAAGGGCTGACCGTGCTTACAGCCCTCTCGATCGTGATCATCGCGCTGATGGCGATCGGCATCTTCGGCGCGCTCGCCAGTGGGGCTGATCGCGACGAATGAGCGCTTCGTATTATGCTTTGATCGAGACGTTGACCGACCAGTCAGTCAAAGGAGCAGTCCGTGGATCTCAATGACACACCTGAGCAGGCCGAATACCGCAAAGAGGTACGTGCTTGGCTCGACGCCAACAAGGCAGATGCCCCCATTCTTCAGGGCGAAGGAGCCCTCACCGACCCCGACGAGATCCTCGTCGCGCACCGCGCCTGGCAAGGCAAACTGGCCGAAGGCGGCCTAGCCGGAGCCACCTGGCCGAAAGAGTACGGCGGCCAGGGAATCGGCCCGGTCGAGTCGGTCGTGATCAGCCAAGAGATGCAGGAGGCCGGCGTCCCCGGCATCCTCGACGTGATCGGCGTCGGCATGCTCGGGCCAACAATCATCGCCCACGGCACCGAAGAGCAGAAGCAGCGCTACCTCGGGCCGATGCTCCACGCCGATGAGATCTGGTGCCAAATGTTCTCCGAGCCGGCAGCCGGCTCCGACCTCGCCGCCGTTCAGACGCGCGCAAAGAAGAACGACGACGGCACTTGGACGCTGAACGGGCAGAAGGTTTGGACGACGAACGCGCAGTTCGCCGCCTACGGCCTGATTCTCGCCCGCACCAACCCCGACATCCCCAAGCACAAGGGAATGACGATGTTCATCGTGCCAATGGACGCCGAAGGAATCACCGTGCGCGGCCTGAGGCAGATCTCCGGCGAAGCCGAGTTCAACGAGGTCTTCTTCGATGACGTCGTGATCGACGCCGATTCGGTCGTCGGTGGCGAAGAGAACGGCTGGGGCGTTGGCCTGACGACGCTGATGTTCGAGCGCTTGACGATCGGCCTTGGTTCATCATCGTTCGGCTACCGCGCAACGCGCTTCGCCGAAGCGATCATGGCCGACCCTGTGGCAGCAAACGACCACGAGGTTCGCCACAACTTTGGTGAGCTCGCAGCAGAGTTGGAGGCGATCCGCTGGACCGGCTACCGCTCGATCAGCGCGCTTCAGGACGGGCAGATCCCAGGGCCGGAGTTCGGCCTCGCGAAGGTCACGACCGTCAACTGCGCCGTCCGCGCCGGCGACCTGATTGCCGACATCGTCGGCCCGGAGGCGCTCGACGAGGACAGCGAATGGGCTTACATGATCTCCTTTCTACCGGGCCTCAAATCGGCCGGTGGTACCGAGGAGATCCTCCGCAACACGATCGGCGAGCGCGTCCTCGGATTGCCGCCGGAGCCACGACTTGACAAGGGCATCCCGTTCAGCGAACTGCGTGCCAAGGAGAAGGAAGGTGCATCAGCATGAACCTCGGACTCTCAGATGAGCAGCAGTTCCTGCGCGACGCAGCGGCAGACGCCTTCTCGCGCGTAAAGACCGTCGAAGCAGCCCGCGAGGCGATCGAGGACGATTCCGCGCTCCCCGACATGTGGCCGACCGCAGCTGAAGCCGGCTGGCTTGGGCTGCTCGTCAGCGAAGAGAACGGCGGCGCCGGGCTTGGCGCCTATGACGCGATGCTGATAGCTCAGGAGGCCGGCAAGGTGCTGGCGGGCGTTCCGCTTCTGGGCGCACTTCCGGCCTCGATGCTGCTCGACATGGGCGGCAGCGACAAGACCGAAGCCGTTGCCGCAGGCGAGCTGAAGGCCTCATGGCTGCCGGCCTGCCCGCCAAGCTCGATCGAGCCACGCTGGACGGTTGAGCCGGTTGAAGGAATGGCCCGTCCTGACGCCCCGACGGCAACAGTTGACGGTGACACGGTCACCTTCACCGGAACCGTTGGCTGGGCACCTGACGCCGGCGAAGCAGAGCTGCTCGTGGTGATCGGCGTTGATTCCAGCGGTGAGCCTGTTGCGGCTGCAGTCGAAGCAGGTGCTTCCGGCGTAACCGTTGACGCCGACTGGCGCTACGACGCGACCCGCCGCCTAGCGACGGTCACGCTTGACGGCGCCTCCGGAACGAAGCTCGACCTTGACGCCGAGCAGATCGCGCGCGCCTGGTACCTAGTTCAGGCGCTGATCGCCGCCGAGTCGGTAGGAACAATGGAGACGGCGCTTGAGGTTTGCCTTGAGTACGCGAAGGAGCGCTACACGTTCGGCCGTGCGATCGGCTCATACCAAGCGATCAAGCACGGAATCGTTGAGATTCTGCGCCGGCTCGAGAACTCCAAGTCGCTCTGCATCTACACCGGTTTCGCGTTCAGCGACAAGCCCGATGAGATCGCCTACGCCGCCAGCTGCGCACGTTCTGTCGCCGGCGCCGGGCTCGACTTCACGGCCCGCCAGCAGATCGCCGTTCACGGCGGCATCGGCGCAACTTGGGAGCACGACGCGCCGTTGACGTTCCGCCGCGCGCAGCTCAACCGCCGACTCGTCGGTGGCCATGGAATGTCGACCGACCGCGTTGCCGACGAGCTGCTCAACGGCCGTGGCCCGGTTGTCAGCGTCGGCTAAACGGAACCAACGGAAGCGCGCGCGGGCGGGTAGGGTCGGCTAGTGGTTGACCCGCTCGAACCATCGGATGCGACAGTTAAGCGCCACGCCGAGGCGCTGGCTTCGCTCCCTGCCGACGACGGAAGCGACGCAGCGAATGCGGCGCGCGGGCTGATCGCCGCGGCACCAAGCGATCTGCAGGTCACCGACGCCGACGGTCGCGTTATCTGGAGCCTTGGCGAGTACGACTTCCTTGGCCAATCGGCCGAAGCACCCGCGAGCGTTCACCCGGCGCTCTGGCGGCTGGCACGGCTGAACATGAACGCCGGCCTCTTTGAGGTCGCCGACGGCGTCTACCAAGTACGCGGCTACGACGTCTCGAACATGACGCTGATCGAAGGCGACGAGGGCGTGATCGTCGTTGACCCGCTCGTCTCGTCCGAGTGCGCGGCGGCGGCGCTGGCGCTCTACCGGCAGTCGCGCGGCGAGCGAAAGGTCACCGCCGTGCTCCACACGCACAGCCACG
>CAJBXY010000013.1 GCA_903959665.1 uncultured Solirubrobacterales bacterium
ATTGAGGGCGGGTTCTTCGACCGGCTGCTTTCGGCCCCGATCCATCGCGTCAGCATCGTGCTCGGCCGCGTCTTGGGGACCGCGCTGATTGGAATGGTCCAGGCAATTCTTTTTGTCTCGGTCGCGCTGCTGATGGGGGCGGATTTCCAAGGCGGAGTAATCGGCGTCGCGCTGACCGTCCTGCTCGCCGCGCTCAGCGCATCTGCCGCCGCCGGCCTCGGCGCAACGATCGCGCTTCGAACCGGCTCGCTCTCGCTGATGCAGAACCTTTTCCCATTCGTCTTTGTGCTGCTCTTCACGGCGCCGGCGTTTTTCCCGCGCGCGCTGCAGAACCCGGTTCTCGAAACGATCTCGGTCGTCAACCCGCTCAGTTACGTCGTCGAGGGGATGCGCGGGGCGCTCTTTGACAGCGCTGCGCTCGGCAGCGTATGGGCCGGCTTCGCAGCCGGAATCGGCTCCGTCGTCTTCACCTGTGCTCTTGCAGTCTGGGCGATGCGATCGAGGCTTAGCTCGTGAGCACTCGTGGGCTGGCATATACGGGCGGCGTCGGCTTTGCTCTTTGGCGCAGGTCGCTGCTTGAGCTGGCGCGCGTCCGCGGCGGGCTGCTGCCAACGACGGTCGCGCCGCTGATCTTCCTGCTCGGCAGCCTCGGCCAGTTCGGCCGACTCGATCAACTCGTCGGATTCCCAACAACCTCATACATCGCTTGGCTCGTGCCGCTCTCTTGCCTCCAGGCGGCCGGCTTTGCCGGCGGTGCCACGGGGGCGAACCTGGCGCGCGACATTGAGGCCGGGTGGTTCGACCGTCTGCTGAGCTCGCCAGCGCCGCGGCCGCTGCTGATCCTCGGTCCGGTGATGGCCGCGATGACCCGCTGCCTCGTGCCGGTAACGGTGATCTTCATCGCTGGGTTGCTGCTCGGACCGGGTCTAACCGGCGGCGCGTTCGGACTTTTTATGCTCTACCTCGCCGCGATCTCTTTCAGCATCGTCGCTTCGTTGTGGGGCATCACGTTGGCGCTGCGCGCGAAGAGCCAGCAGGTTGGCCCGCTGATTCAAAACGGCGTTTTCATCGCCGTCTTCCTCTCCACCGCTTACACGCCGCTGCCGTTCCTGAAGGGCTGGTTGGCGGTTGCCGCTCCCTACAACCCGGTCACCTATGTGCTTCAGATGGGCCGCCAAGCGACGGTCTCGGGAATTGAACCGAGCTGGGCGCACACTTGGCCCGGGCTGCTCGCCCTCGCTGGCATGATCGGCTTTTTCGGGCTGCTGGCGTTGCGCCAGCTGCGGCGCGTAGATCTGTAGCTGGCAGCGGAAGTAGGGTTGGCGCGTGGACCGAAGCTCAGCAGCGCTGCTTACGGCAGTGCCAAACGTCTCCGACGGCGCCGATGCCGCGGCGCTCGGCGCTGTAGGGCGCGGTTTCGAGCAGGGCGGCGGCGCGCGTCTGCTGGCCGAGCCTCACAGCGATCCCGATCACGGGCGCACCGTTTTCACGCTCGCCGGCGAGGCCGGGGCGATCGCGGGCGCTCTCGTCAGCGGCGCGCGCGTGGCGCTGGAAAGGTTCGACCTCTCGGCGCACAGCGGCTCGCACCCAAACGTTGGCGTCGTCGACGTCGTTCCGGTCGTCTTCCTCGACGAGGCTCGCCGTGAGGCGGCGATCGCCGAAGCGCTGACGACCGCCGAGCTGCTCGCGAGCGAACTCGCACTACCGATCTTTCTCTACGGCGAGATCGCCGGCGGACGAACCCGCGCCGAGCTTCGCCGCGGCGGCCTTAATCAACTGACCGCTCGTATCGCCAGCGGCGAGCTGCTGCCTGACTTCGGCCCAGCCGAGGTCGACCCAGCGAAGGGAGTAACGCTGGTGGCTGCGCGCCCTGTGCTCGTGGCCTTCAACCTTGAGCTTGCGCCACCGGCCGGCCTCTCCGACGCAAAGGCGATCGCCGCGCAATTGCGCGAGGGCGGGGAAGCCGGGCTGCCCGGCCTGCGCGCGATCGGCCTTGAGCTGCCGGCGCGCGGCGGCGTTGCCCAAGTTTCGATGAACATTGAGGATCATCACGCACTCTCGTTGGCCGAAGTGCTCGCCGCCGTCAACGAGCGCGCCGAGGTCGCTGAGGCTGAGCTCGTGGGGCTCGCACCGCGTGCGGCGTTCGATGGTTGGCCGGAGTCGGTCGCCTGCCGCAACAGGGCGACGCTCGAGGACGCTCTAGGCTTCTAAACCAGATGGCACAAGCGAAGAAGAAACGTAGCTCGAAGCACCGCGGCAACGCTGCCGGGATCGTTGAGACGCGCGGCCGCACGGGGCGGCCGCTCAGCGATCGCGAGCAGAGCAAGAACAAGGCCGCCGGTGGCTCCAAGAGCGCTGCTCCCCGCGGCGCCGGTGGCCGCCCGCTGCGAGCGCCGAGTTGGCGCAGCGCGGCAACACGGTCGCTCGTTGCGGTAGTGATCTTCGTCGCGGTCCTCTCGCTGCTCTTAAAGGTTCCGATCAACGAGACGTTGCCGGTTGCCGGATTGATGCTCGTCTTCTACGTCCCGCTCAGCTACTACACCGATCGCTGGCTCTACCGAAGGCGGCTGGTCAAGGATGCAGCGGCGCGCAAGGCAAAGCGCTGAGCGGATGGAAGTTCAGGTTCTAACCGTTGGCCCGGTGCAGGAGAACTGTTACCTGCTGCGCAGCGGGCCCGATTCGAAATCGGCTCTGCTGATCGACCCAGGCGAGGAAGCGCCGCGAATTCTTGAGGCAATAGAGGCTCTGGGCGTTGAGCTAGAAGCAATTCTGCTGACGCATACTCACTTCGATCACATCGGCGCCGTCGCGCCGATCGCCCGCGTGACCGGCGCGCCGGTCTACTGCCCTGAGCTCGAGAGCCACGTGCTCGCCGACATCATGACCTACGTCCCCTACGAGGGAATCGGCCCGTTCGAAAGCTGGGAAGCGGAAGAGTTTGTCGGCGGCGGTGAACGGCTCGAGCTGGCCGGTTTCGAGATCGAGGTCTTCTTCACGCCTGGCCACAGCCCCGGCCACGTTAGCTACGCGTTCTGTGATCCCGATGACGCCGATGGCGGCTACGTGATCGCCAGCGGCGACGTGCTCTTCCAAGGCTCGATTGGACGGACCGACCTGCCTGGCGCCGACCACGCTGAGCTGATGCGCTCACTAGCGATGCTCGCCGATTCGTTTGCCGATGAGACGACGGTTCTGCCCGGGCACATGGGGATTACGACGATCGGCCAGGAGCGCGCCACCAACCCGTTCATGCAAGACCTGCCGAGCGTTTCGTGAGCGAACCGCTTCAGGCACCTCGCGGCACCTTCGACATCCTGCCCGAGCAAGCGCCGCTGCGCCTCGCGGTTGAGAAGACAGCTCGCGCGGTGCTTGAAGGCGCCGGCTACGAGCGGATTGAGACGCCGACCTTCGAGCCGACCGAACTTTTTACGCGCAGCGTTGGCGAGGCGACCGACATTGTGCAGAAGGAGATGTACAGCTTCAAGGACGGGGGAGAGCGCTCGCTAACTCTGCGGCCGGAGGTCACTGCGCCGATCGTCCGCGCCTACCTCCAGCACGGCATGCACAAGCTGCCTCAGCCGGTAAAGCTCTGGTACCTCTCAAGCTGCTTCCGTTACGAACGCGCGCAGAAGGGTCGATATCGCCAGTTCTGGCAGATTGGCGCTGAGGCGATCGGCTCCGACGATCCAGCTGTTGACGCCGAGTCGATCGCGCTGCTGGCTGAAATCCTCGAGCGGCTTGGGGTTGGCGGGCTCCAGCTTCGGATCGGCAGCCTCGGAGGGGCGGCCGCGCGCGAGCGCTACCGCGAGATGCTCAAGGGCCACCTGCGCGCCAACGAAGACCAGCTCGCCGATGATGTGAAGGCGCGGATCGATCTCAACCCGCTCCGTGCCTTTGATTCGGCCGACGAGTCAACTCGCGCGGTGATGGCAACTGCGCCATTGCTGCTCGACCATCTCGACAAGGAAGATCTCGATCACTTCGCGCAGGTGCGCTCGCTGCTCGACGCGATCGAATTGCCCTATCTGATCGACCCAACTCTCGTCCGCGGGCTCGATTACTACGCGCGCACCGTCTTCGAGTTCAGCTCCGAGGCGCTCGGCGCGCAGAGCGGCGTCGGCGGTGGCGGCCGCTATGACGGCCTTGCCGAGCAGATCGACGGTCCGCCGACGGCTGGCTTCGGTTGGGCGGCCGGGGTTGAAAGGATCCTGCTGGCAGCGGAGGGGCTGCCGCAGCCAGAGCCGCTTACGGTGCTTTTCGTCGCGCTCGCAGATAACGACGCGGCAACGCGAGCCACTGCCTTCTCGCTCAGTACAGCAGCGCGCCGCGCCGGCGTGCAAACGCAGATCGAACTGGCCGGCCGGTCGATCAAAGGGCAGTTCAAGCACGCCGACAGGCTGAAGACGCGCTTTGTCGCGGTCGCATCAGGAGCTGCGATTGAGTTGAAGGATTTTGAGAGCGGCGAAACAACCGCCTTCGAGGACGCCGATGCTGCGCTGGCAGCCGTACTGCGCGGGCGGGGAGTCGCCTGATGCAGCCACCTCAGGCCAACCAGTATCGCGACAGCTGGTGCGGCGAGCTCGGTCCAGGGGACGTTGGCCGCCAGGCTCGCGTGGCGGGCTGGGTTCATCGCCGCCGCGACCATGGCGGCTTGATCTTCATCGATCTGCGCGACCGTTCGGGGATCCTGCAGATCGTCTTCCACCCCGAGCGCGGCGCCGAGCTCTTTGCGCTCGCCGAGCAGCTTCGCCCCGAGCACGTTGTGTCGGTGAGCGGCGAGCTGCTGGCGCGGAGCGCCGAGAACGTGAACCCTGAGATGGCGACCGGTGCGATTGAGCTTGAGGTCGCTGAGGGTCGCTCGCTGGCGTCGAGCCAGACGCCGCCGTTCGCGATCGATGACGACGGCCCCGTCGATGAGACGACGCGGCTGCGTTATCGCTGGCTCGACCTCCGTCGAGCCGGCATGCAAGCGACGATGATTACGCGCGCGCTGGTAACGCAGACGCTGCGCGAGCAGCTCGTCGAACGCGACTTCCTCGAGATTGAAACGCCGATCCTCACGAAGTCAACGCCGGAAGGTGCGCGCGACTTTCTCGTCCCAAGCCGGATGAACCCGGGCGATTGGTACGCGCTTCCACAGTCGCCGCAGCTCTTTAAGCAGCTGCTGATGATGGGAGGCTACGAGCGCTACTTCCAGATCGCACGTTGCTTCCGCGACGAGGATCTGCGCGCCGACCGCCAGCCAGAGTTCACGCAGCTTGACGTTGAGATGGCGTTCGTCGACGAGGACCAAGTGATCGAGGTCAGCGAAGCGGCAATCGCAGCGGTCTTCGAGGCAACCGGCTTTGCGATAGCGCCTGCGCCATGGCCGCGAATCGGTTACGACGAAGCGATGCTCCGCTACGGCAGCGACCGCCCCGATCTGCGCTTCGGGCTTGAGATCAAAGATGTCAGCGAACAGCTGCGCGGTTCGGAGTTCAAGGTCTTTGAATCGGTCCTCAGTAGCGGCGGCACCGTACGAGCGCTCAACGTCGGCCGGCGCGAGATGTCGCGCTCCGAACTTGACAGCCTCAACGAAGTGGTTCAGGTCCACGGCGCCAAAGCGGTCGCACCGATCGTCGTCGGCGACGGCGGCTGGACCGGGAACCTTGCGAAGTTCTTCAGCGCCGACCAGATCGCGGCAGTCAACGCAGAGCTTGAAGCCGGCGACGGCGACCTGCTCTGTTTTGTCGCCGACAGCGCAACCGTTGCGCCGGTCGCGATCGGCGCGCTGCGGCTCGACCTCGCCGCGCGGTTCGGACTCATTCCAGAGGATCAGCATTCGCCCTGCTGGGTCGTCGACTTTCCGATGTTCGAAGCCGACGAAGAGAACGGCGGTCTGACCGCTCTGCACCACCCGTTCACGGCGCCGGAAGGCGACCTCGACGAGCCGGCGACGCTGCGCTCACGCGCCTACGACCTCGTCGTCGACGGCAACGAGCTGGGCGGCGGTTCTATCCGCATCAACACGCCTGAGGTTCAGCGACGCGTCTTTGACGCAATTGGCCTCGACGAAGAGGAAGCAAAAGCACGATTCGGCTTTCTACTTGAGGCGCTCGAATACGGCGCTCCGCCGCACGGTGGAATTGCCTTCGGCCTCGACCGGATCGCGGCGCTCGTCTGTGGCCGCGACTCGATCCGCGACGTAATCGCCTTCCCGAAGACGGCAAGTGGCGCCGATCCGCTGACGGGCGCCCCGGCAGCGGCCGACGCGCGGCAGCTGAGAGATCTAGGCATCAAGCCGCAAACTCCGCCCCCCGCCGCCTAACTGCAGGCGCGGCGCCTAGACTGAGCCGTCAATGGCTGATGAGCGTTTTGAGGACCATCTGCGCCACCCGCGCGGGCAGGGAGAGGTGCCGGCAGGCGCACACTGCGGCGTTGCCGGAGGGGCCGCCTGCGGCGATCTCGTGCGAATCGCTATCCGCGTCGAAGACGACCGCGTAAGCGAGGCAACCTTCGCGGCTTCAGGCTGCGGCGCCGCCAGCGCGGCTGCGAGCGCCGCAATCGAGCTGATCTCTGGTGCGCCGGTGCTCGAGGCGGCGAAGATCGGCACGCGCGACGTCGATGCGGCGTTGGGCGGGCTTAGCGCCGGAAAGATTCACGCCGCTGAGCTGGCAGCCGATGCTTTGGCGCGCGCGCTCGGCGGCGCTGTGGCAGCGAACGCTCAGCTCGACGAGGCTCCGGGCCGCGTTCTGATTGCGATGAGCGGCGGCGTAGATAGTGCCGTCGCCGCTCACCTATGCGCCGGGCGCTGCGACGAGGAGCCTGTCGCCGTAACGCTGGAGCTTTGGCGCGACGAGCAGAACGACGCCGAGGGAAGCTGCTGCTCAGCGAGCGCGGTTCAGCGGGCCCGCTCGCTGGCACACGGGCTCGGGCTGGCACACCTCACGCTTGACCTGCGCGAATCTTTTCGCGCCGGCGTCGTTGAACCGTGGATCGCCGGCCACGCCGCCGGAAAGACGCCCAACCCTTGCGTTCGCTGTAACGGCGCCGTGCGGCTGGACGCAATGCTCGATCTCGCTTCGCGTCTTGGAGCGCGTGAGCTGGCGACAGGCCATTACGCCCGCGTCGGCGAGGACGGCCTGCTGAGGGCGGCGGCCGACCCCGCGAAGGATCAGTCCTACATGCTCGCGGCGCTGGCGCCCGAGTCGGTCGCGCGGATGCTCTTCCCGCTCGGCGAGATGACCAAGCCTGAGGTTCGCCTGTTGGCCGCTGAGGCTGGGCTTTCGGTTGCGCAAACGCCTGATTCGCAAGATCTCTGCTTCCTTGCCGGCACTGCCAGCGATGCCTTCCTCGCCCGCCATGGCGGCATCAACGATCGCCCCGGGCCAATTGTCGATCTCGAAGGGGTCACGGTTGGAAGCCACAACGGTGCACACGGCTTCACGGTTGGGCAACGCCGCGGGCTCGAGATTGGCGGCGTTGCCGAGCCGCTTTATGTTGCCGCGACCGACGCTGAGGCCAACACGGTCACCGTCGGTAGGCGCGATCAGCTCCACCGCAGCGAGGTCGAGCTGACCGACGTGAAGCTTTACCGACCGGCGGAATGCGTTGATCGCGCGCGGCTTCGCTCACACGCCCCGGCGCTTGAGTGTCGGCTCAGCGGGGCGATTTTGGAGCTCAAGAAAAGCGCTTGGGCGCCAGCTCCCGGGCAGACCGCTGTGCTGCTGAGCGGTGATCGCGTCGTCGGATGCGCCACAATCGCCTGATGCCGGCTCGCAGCTCCGATCAAATCCGTTCGACCTTCCTTGAGTTCTTCGAGGCCAACGGCCACGCGCTGCGCCCGTCAGGTTCGCTGGTTCCCGCATCGTTCGACTCGTCGGTGCTGCTGACGACCGCCGGGATGCACCCTCTGAAGGAGTACTTCATGGGGCTAGAGAAGCCGCCGGCAACGCGCCTGACAAGCTGCCAGAAGTGCTTCCGCACCACCGACATCGAAAACGTCGGAAACACGGCCCGCCACCTCACATTCTTCGAGATGCTCGGCAATTTTTCGCTCGGCGACTACTTCAAAGAGGGCGCGATCGAGCTTGCCTGGAAGCTTTCGCTTGAGGGCTTCGGTTTCGATGCTGAGAAGATTTGGATTACTGTTTTCGAAGGCGATAAGGAGCTTGGGCTCGGCGCCGACGAGGAAGCGATCGCCGCGTGGGAGGCGGTCGGCGTGCCGCGCGAGCGGATCGTCCTCTGCCCACGCTCTGAGAACTTCTGGCAGGCCGGGCCGACCGGCCCATGCGGCCCGTGCAGCGAGCTTTACCTTGACCGCGGCGAACAGTACGGCGAGCCGGACGACCTTCCCGGCGGCGAGAACGACCGTTTTCTTGAGTACTGGAACCTCGTCTTCATGGAGTTCGACCAGAACCCTGAGGGCGTGCTCGCGCCGCTCCCTGCGAAGAACATCGACACCGGCGCTGGGCTCAACCGCTTGGCTTTGATTGAGCAGGACGTCGAAAGCGTCTTTGAGACGGATCAGTTCGCCGGTTTGATGGCGCTCGGCCGCGAGCTCGGCGCCGCCGACGCCGACACGCGTTCGCTGCGGATCCTCGCCGACCATTCGCGCGCGATGACCTTCCTGATTGCTGACGGCATCGTTCCCTCGAACGAAGATCGCGGCTACATTCTGCGCCGCGTGATGCGCCGCGCAGTTCTTCAGGGCCAGCGGATCGGCATCGAAGGGCAGTTCCTTCCCGCCTTCGCCGAACAGGTAATCGACGTGATGGGCGCTGCCTACCCGGAGCTGGTTGAGCGCCGCAAGACGATCCTCGAATGGGTCCGTGGGGAAGAGGAGAGCTTCGGCCGCACGCTCGTTCAAGGGAGCGGACTGCTTGACCAGCTGCTCGATGCTGGGACTCTGAGCGGCGAAGACGCATTCCGTCTCCACGACACCTTCGGCTTTCCGATCGAGCTAACGCGTGAGCTGGCCGACGAGCGCGGCGTGCCGTTCGCCCAGGAGGATGAGTTTGACCGCCTGATGGGAGAGCAGCGGACGCGCTCGGCCGCGGGCGCCGGCGAGCGCAAGGTTGGCGTTTCCGCGGAGGCGGTCCGTGCCGTTGGCGGCGAACAGGCGCGCTTCGTCGGCTATCAATCGCTCAGCGTACGAACGAACGTCGTCGCCATCGCCCAGGAGGACGGCCGCACGCTCGTGAAGCTCGCCGATTCGCCTTTCTACGCCGAAGGTGGCGGCCAGACCGCCGACATCGGCGCGCTGCTTTCGGCCGACGGCGCGCCACTAGCCGATGTCGTCGGCGTGATCCGCGCCGGTGATGATCAAGCGCTCGTCGTCGAAGCCGTGACCGACGCCCTCCAGGTTGGGGCCGAGGTTCTCGCCGAGGTCGACGCGACGGCGCGCCACGCAACCGAGTGCAACCACACCGCCACCCATCTGCTCCACGGCGCGCTGCGCGAGCGGCTCGGTGATCACGTCCGTCAGGCCGGCTCGTACGTCGGGCCCGACAAGCTCCGCTTTGACTTCAACCACTCGGCGAGGCTCAGCGATGACGATCGTCAAGCGGTCGAGGATCAGGTCAACGCAATGATTCTGGAGAGCCTCAACGTGCGAGCTTTGACGACGACGATCGACGAGGCCCAGAAGCTCGGCGCGATGGCTCTCTTCGGCGAGAAATACGGCGAGATCGTAAGGATGGTTGAGATCGGTGACGGCAGCTTCTCGCGTGAGCTTTGCGGCGGAACACACGTAGCGAGGACATCGGAGATTGGCTGCCTGAAGATCATCAGCGAAGGGTCCAGCGCGGCCAACGTGCGGCGGATTGAGGCGATAACCGGGCCGGTCGCAGTAGCGCTGCTGCGCAGCAACGATCGGTTGCTCAATGACGCCGCGCAGGCTCTGAAGACGACGCCGGATCAGCTTCCGGCGGCGGTCGCGAAGTTAGCGCAGGGCGCCCGCAGCAGCGCGCGCGACGCTGGCGCCGCGCTCGATGAAGAGCAGCTCGCTGGCGCGGCTAGGGATCTCGGTGGGGCGAAACTGCTCGTCGCCAACGTCGGCGAGGTCCCCGCCAAAGCACTGATGGACGTAGCCGACAGACTTAAGGCCAAGCTCGGTGATGACGCCGCGGTGATCGTCGGAAGTGTTGCTGAGGGGCGAGTTTCGTTGGTCGTCGCAGTGACCCCCGCTCTAGTTGAGCGCGGCGTCAAGGCTGGCGAAGTGGTGGCCGCGGCGGCTGCCGTCGTCGGCGGCGGCGGTGGAGGGCGCGACACGATCGCCCAGGCCGGCGGCAAAGATCCGGAGAAGCTCGAGGAGGCGCTCGCGCTTGCCGCCAAAACCGTCGAAGAGGCGCTCGCCGTCTAGCCAGTGAGGGTTCTAGCGCTCGATCACGGTTCGGCCCGCTGTGGCTGCGCTCTCAGCGACACGACCGGCACATTGGCTAGCCCGATCGAGCCGGTGCTTCGCCCAGAGACAAAGGCCGGCATCGCCCGGCTACGCGAGCTGGTCGCCGAGCGTGAGGTTGATCGCATAATCGTCGGCCTGCCGCTTTCGCTCTCCGGTGGCGACTCCGAACAGACGCGCGAGGCGCGCGCCTTCGCCGACAAACTCCGCTCGGCGCTCGGGCCAGCGGTCCCAGTTGAGCTCTTCGATGAGCGATTTACAACGACGATCGCCGCCAGCAGTGAGGGCCGTGAGAGCGAAGATTCGCGCGCAGCCGCTGTCTTGTTGGATGATTGGCTGGCCCGCCACGGGCACGAGCATTGGGAGCGCGATGAGTGACGAACAGAGCCGCAGCGAAGAGCAGCGCGAAGCAGCCCGCCTAGAGCGGCAGCGCAAGCGTGCGGCTGAGAAGGGCGAGCCGGCCCCCGCGCCCGCGCGCAAAGAGCTGCCTGCGCAGGCAGCGCCGATTGGTGCGGGGCCGCCGCGTGCTGCGAAGCCTGTTGCCCCGCCGGCCACCCCTGCCGAGCGAGTCGCGCCGCAGGCGCCGCAAGCGGCTGGGCAGCCGGCAGCGCCGCCCGCAGCGCCACGAAAAGTGACCGACGACGATGAGCCGCCAAGCGGCACGATCCGGCCGGGAGGCGCTACTGCCACACCGCCGCCAGCGCAGGGCCGCCGCCGCTCACCAGGCCGCCACGCATTGCTGTTCGCGATTGTCGCTGTTGTTCTCGTCGCCGCGCTCTTCATCTTGAACGGCATCTTTGAGCCATTCAAAGGAGAGGGCTCGGAGAGTGTCACGGTGAAGATTCCGCCCGGAGTCGATGCCGGCGACATCGGCACGCAGCTGGCGGATAAGGGAGTTGTCGGCTCGGCCTTCTTCTTCGAGCTGCGGGCGACGATTGGCGGCGACCGAGGAAAGCTGCGCGCGGGCACATACAAGCTGCGCAAGGAGATGAGCAACGGCGCCGCACTGGCCGTCTTGACGAACGTTCAGAAGGGCGCCGCCGTGATCGACGTGCTGGTGCCAGAAGGGCCAGCACGCGAGGAGGTCGCTCCAGTGGTCGCCAAACAGGGCGTTACCGGCGACTACTTGGCGGCCTCCGTCTCCTCACCGCAGCTCAGCCCGACGGCATACGGGGCACCGAAGAGCGTCAAATCGCTGGAGGGATTCCTCTTTCCGGCGACCTATGAGCTGCTGAGGAGCGCGCCGACGGCCAAGAAGCTCGTCGGCGACCAGGTGACGGCCTTCAAGCGCAACATCGCCGAGGTAAACATGAGCTACGCGAAGAGCAAGAACTTAACCGTCTTCGACGTTGTGACTCTGGCCTCGATCATCGAGCGTGAAGCGCTCTTCGACCGCGACCGGCCGCTCGTTGCCGCCGTCTTCTATAACCGGCTGCGCGACTCGATTTCGCTCGGAAGCGACGCTACAACGCGCTTTGCCGTCAGCAATTGGGACAAGCCGCTCACGGCCAGCCAGATCGCCAGCAAGTCGCCCTACAACACGCGCCAAGTGGCCGGGCTTCCTCCCGGCCCGATCGGCAATCCTGGCTTGGCATCGATCCAAGCGGCCGCCAATCCGCCGAAGAGCGACTACCTCTACTTCATCGTCGCGCCGTGCAAGAAGGGCGCATTGGTTTTCGCCAAGACGCTGCCCGAGTTTCAGAAGTTGATTGACGCCTATTTCAACCGTCGCGCCGCTCAGGGCGGCAAAGATCCGGCATTCTGCCGTTAGGGGGAGTCGATCGTGAGCGCTACTCGACTTGCAGTGATCGGTTGGCCGGTCGACCACAGCCGCTCACCGGCGATGCACAATGCCGCGCTCGTTGCCGTCGGCCTAAGCGACTGGGAGTTTCAGCTTCTCCCAGTGCCGCCGGAAAAGTTCGTCGATTGCATCGCTGGACTGCGCGATGATGACTTTCGCGGCGCCAGCGTGACGATCCCACACAAGGAGACGACGGTCGGGCTGGTCGATCGGTTGAGCGATCGCGCGCAGGCTATCGGCGCTGTCAACACGCTGATCTTCGAAGCCAGCGGTGAGCTCGTTGGCGACAACACCGACGCGCCAGGGTTCATCGCGTCACTGCCGGCCGCGCCGCTGCCTGGCTCGACGGCGATGGTGCTCGGCGCCGGCGGCGTTGCGCACGCCGTCGTCTGGGCGCTCCGCGACTGCGGCGTCGAGGTAAAGATTTGGAATCGAACCGCGGCTCGCGCCGAACAGCTCGCGAAGCGCTTTGAAGCCACTGCCGTGGAGAGCGCACAGCCCGCCCAGATGCTCGTCAACTGTACGGCCGCGGGCCTTGAAGGCGACCCGTTTGCGAGCCTGCCACTTTCGCCTGAACAGCTCGCGGACTACCGCGTGGTCGCCGACGTCGTCTACCACGGCGGGCCGGGGGCGCTGCTGGAAGCTGCCGCGGCGGCCGGCGCAGAGACCGCCGATGGCATCGAGATGCTGGTCCAGCAGGGAGCTATCGCGTTCGAACAATGGACCGGGGTTGCCGCTCCGGTTGACGTTATGCGCGCCGCCGCGGTTGCTGGCTAGCTGGCGCTACTCGAGCTTTTCGCCGACGTGGTGGAGCTGGAAGGCTCGGACAAGGTCGACGATCCCGGACATCAGCGCCCAGAGGCCGACGAAGAGGAC
>CAJBXY010000014.1 GCA_903959665.1 uncultured Solirubrobacterales bacterium
AGCGCGTAGCCGGTCGAATCCGGGCCGCGATGCTTCATCGACTGGAGCATCTTCGTCATGTCCTCGCCAACGGCATGAGGGCCGTCGCGGTAAATGATTCCTGCGATTCCACACATAAGTTAAATCTCCTGATTGAGGTTGGGTCGTTTGGTGGGCGGTTACGGGAGGTACTCGAGGTATTCGTCCCGCTCCCAGTCGGTCACCGATGCAAGGTGGCGCTCCCACTCATCGCGCTTGTAGTGGTTGAAGATCTCGTAGAGCTTGCCTGGCATTGCTGCCTTGACGACGTCGTCCTTTGCCAGCTCGTCGAGCGCCTGCCCGAGGTTGTCGGGCACCCTTTCAATCTCCGCGCCAGCCTTCAGCAGCTCGTAAGTGTTGCCAACCTGCGGCGGGCCCGGATCGATCTTCTTGTGCAGCCCGTCGAGGCCGGCGTTCAGCAGTGCAGCAACGGTCAGGTACGGGTTGCAGGATGAATCGACGCCGCGGTATTCGAAGCGCCCGCCGCTCGCTACACGGACCGTGCAGGTGCGGTTCTGCCAGCCCCAGTTGCGGTAGATCGGCGCCCAGAAGCCGGTGTCCCACATACGGACGTAGGAGTTAACTGTCGGGTTACCGACGCACATCAGCGCGTGGAAATGTTCGAGCAGGCCGCCGAGGAACTGAAGCCCGGTCTCCGAGAGCGATGCCGGGCCGTCCGGATCGGAGAAGACGTTGTTGCCGTCATCGTCGACCAGCGTGAAGTGGTGGTGGTGGCCGTTCGCCGCCACGCCGGTGAACGGCTTCGGCATGAAGGTCGGCAGCAGGTCGTGTTTGCGGCCGACCGCGGCGCAGATCTGGCGGTAGGTGGTGATGTTGTCGGCCGTCGTGACCGGGCGGTCGAAGCGGAAGTTCAGCTCCAACTGACCGGGGGCGTCCTCGTGGTCGCCGTAGCTCATGTCGAGGCCCATCTTCTGGCCGTATTCGACTACGTCGAGCAGAACCGGACGCAGTTCCTCGAACTGATGGATGTGGTAGCAGTAAGGCTCCGTAACGCCTACCGGCGCCTCGCCTGGCAGCGGCTTGCGCAGCCACATCATCTCCGGCTCGATGCCGATCAGGAAGTGCAGGCCGAGCTCGTCTTCAAAGCGCTGCACGACCTGCTTGAGGTTCTGGCGCGGGTCGGCGTCGAAGCGCTCGCCGGTCTCAGTGTCGTAACAGTCACAGAAGACTCGCGCTACGCGCGGCTCCCAGGGCAGCACTTGGAAGGTGTCGAGGTCGGCGATTGCCGCCAGCTCTGAGTCGTCGGGAGTGAAGCCGATGTACTCGCCGTGGCGGTCGGTGAAGAGGTTGGCAGTCGCGCCGTAGACGAGCTGGTAGCCCTTCTCGGCGACCTGCGGGAAGAATGAGGCAACGACGCCCTTGCCCAGTACGCGGCCTGTAACAGAGACCTGCTGGAAGTAAACGAAGTCAATTCCTTCGGCTTCGATCCGCTTCGTCAGCTCCTCGATCTTCTCGCGGCGGCCGGGAGCGTTGCGAGCCTCCTCGAGCGTCTTTGGCGTTGCCGCCGTTCGTGGAGTTTCCAGCACGTCGCTGACTCCTCCACCCATCTTCACTCCGTTTACTTCGGCCATAACTTAAAACCCTCTCCCGTTGTTGACTGTCGGCTCTTCAACCGGCGAAGCGCGATAATGCCGCACCGGACCGTCTTAGGTCAAATTCGTACATTAGTCGCGCGCGGCCACTTTTGCCACCCCGCCGCCGAACGCTTCTTCGAGCGGCTGGGAACAACCCGTCGCGCCGCCGACTAGGATTGCCAGATGCTGATCAGCGAGGAGATCCTGACCAATGGGTAAGCGAGGCCGCGCGCAGGCTAACTCCGGTGAACTCGACCTCAGCGTCGACGCGCAGCCACCAGCGCCGGAGTACATGAAAGGGCCGATGGGCATCAAGCGCCGCAAGCGGACGCCGTTCAGCCAGCGCGAGCGGCTCGGTCACGAGGCCCCAGGCACAGTCCTGAAGGGACCACCGATCACAGTTGTCTGTGAATGTGGCGAGCAGACCGAACTCCAGTACGGCGACCGCTGGAGCTGCCCGAGCTGCCAGCGCGTTTACGACACACACAAGATTCCGCGTGATCAGTACGAGAAGATCCGCAAGCTCCAGTTTCGCTTTCGCCTGTTGCCGGTAGTTCTGGGCGTGGTCTCGATCTCGCTGGCGATCTTTTTCACGCTGAGCGGAAACATCTTTGCCGTCTTTGTTCTCCTGCCGAGCGTGATTGTCGTTTGGTTCATGCTGCTGCGTCCACCGCATCGTCGGCGCTTTCAGCAGGCAATGGATGATCTGCCGAGCTGGGATCTGCGCGCCGAAGCGCAGTAGTTCGAGCTTTCTCCCGCGGCAAACTCAGTAGCCGCTGGCGACGCCAGCTTTCTGCCCCTCAACGACGAAGCGGGAGCCAATGGCCCCCGCTTGTCATTCGTTGCTGCAGGGCGAGCCCCGCAGTGTGAACCTCGCCTAGACCGGAGTCGAGACGGCCGGCTGCTCGTCCGGCATTGGCTGGGCTGGGTCGCGGAAGCGAATCTTGCCCTTGTCCTGAACCACATGGCGGAAGATGTAGAGCAGGAAGGCAACTACCAGCACTGCCACCCCGATCAACGTCTTGTCAAGCCCGTAGCCGTACTCGTCTGCGTAAAGGAAGCCACCGCAGACCAGCAGGAACAGGTTTACGCAGCCGAGCAGGAAGGCAATTCCCACCCAGGGCTTCGCCAGTTTGATCGGCCGAGGCCAATTTGGCCGGTCCTTGCGCAACAGCACGAAGCCGAAGAGCGCGCAGACCGTGGCCAGCACGTAGCCGACGTTGGAGACCGCAAGGATCGCGATAACGCCGTGGAAGAAGAGGATCAACAGAATGTTGATAATCATGTCCGCGGTCATCGCGACGCTCGGAACCTTGCGCTTTGAGAGCGTTCCGAGCTGCTTCAGCGTCATCCCTTCCTTCGAGATCCCGAACAGCGCTCTCGCGCCGTCCATCGTCGCCGTGTTCATCGAGAGGACCAATCCACCGACAAGGCAGACGACCATCACGTTGGCCAGGGCGTTCCCGACGAGCGTGTCAAAGGCCGTCACGTAGAAGGCGATGAAGGTCGGATCCTCAGCAACTGTCGCCGTGCCGAGCGTGCCGCCAAGACCGAGCGGCAGCAGCACATAAACGATGATTGAGAACATCGCCGACGCGCGCAGCGCCAGCGGTGTATCAACCTCGGTGTTGTGGTATTCCGGCGCAAACGACGCGACGGCCTCGAAGCCGTAAGCCGACCAACACATGAAGTAAAGCCAAGTGACGGCTAGGAAGAATCCGCCGTTGGTGCCGACTTCCCACTGCATGTTCGAGGACGACCAGTCGCCTGTGATGTAGGGGAGGAACATCAATACGAAGGCCGGAATCAAGAGCAGGCCGCCGGTGATGTAGCCAAACCAAACCGCCGGCCGAACACCAAGGACGTTGAAGAGCCAGACGATGATGATCGCGGCGATACCGATGATCGCCGGCCAACTGAGGCCAAAGCCGATTGAGTTAGCGTCCTGCTGACCGGTGGTCCAGATGGCGTCAGGGAACCACTGCGTGACGATCAGCGTGCCGACGATCAGGCCGTTGATCGAGAGCACAACCGACCAACCCATCCAGTATCCGAAGGCGACAACAGGGCCGATGAAGTTCGTGTACTTGCGGAACGCCTCGTGGGCATAGACCGCAAGCCCGCCGGACTTGTTCGGGAACATCGTCGAGAGCTCGGCGTAGATGTTGTTCTGCATCGCGCCGAAGAGGACCGAGATTGTCCAGAGGACAACCGCGCCGGTCGTTCCAAGAACGCCGATTGATCCGCCGAGTGCGGCGATTAGGAAGCCTGGGTTGGCGAGCGCGACGACGAAGCCGTCCCACCAACTCATCGACTTCAACATCTGATGATGATCGACCTGTGCTGATGCCATCTGGAACCTCTTTCTCTCTCGGTTGCGTAGTACTACGACGGGCAACCGAAACCTAAGGTTCGGATGCTCCTCCCGGCGCGAACTAGTATCAGTTGTCACGGAGCGATTGCAAGCAATACTTTTTCGAACTTGCGAAAACCCCGCGGTTTGCTGGATTTCTGATCAGGGGAGCGCCTAGAATGGTTCATTCGAGCCGATGCCTTCGATTAAAGACCGCTCATCTGTGGTGACTCCAGCGGGCGCCGTGCCAGGCGCCTCGGGGCCGGTCGTGCTGGCAACTTTGGCGCTGCGGCCCGACCCGACGGCCGAACAGATGGCGATCGATAGCTGCCTTGAAGCTGGCGCGCCACTGATCCTCGTCAACGCCGTTCAGATCCCGATGTACCCAACGACGATGATCGTCGCCGGCGCTGGCGCGATGGTCTTGCCGCATGAAGATGATCGCGTAGCCGTACGCGCTGCCGGCGATCGGATTGCTGCGCTTGGCATTCCGGTCGAGGTCGTCGGCCTTTTCAGCTCGCGGCCGGTGAAGGCGATTGTGAGGCTGCTCGGCGAGCGAAACGCGGCGTTGCTGGTTTTTGGGCCGTTGCTCTCCGAAGTTGGGCGGCTCCGTCTGCGGACGGCCACGCGCCGCCTGCGCCGCGACGCCAACTGCCTCGTTTGGGTTGCGCCCGACGGCTGATCGCAGAAGTTGGGAAGATGGTTTGTCGGTGAATGACCTAGACAACCACCGCGCTGAGCGGTAGTAAGTCTTTGTACAAATTGATCAAGAGTCTTGAACAGCTAACTGCGGAGGATTGAAATGGCCGAAAAGATGTGGGGCGACGAAGAATTCTGGGGGCTCGGCTACGACTGGGATCCGGACTGGGTGCTGACCGAGAAGCAGATTGAGCTGCGGACCAAGCTGATCGGCCTCTGCGAGAACGAGATGCGCGCCAACGCCAAGCGCTCCGACGATGAGCTGCTCTACCCGAACCGCAACTTCGAGATCCTCGGCGAGAACGGTTTCCTCGCGCTGACCGTTCCCGAGGAGTACGGCGGTCTTGGCGAGAACCACGTCGCCTTCTCGATGGTCTGCGAGACGATCGCCCGCTACGGCTGCGCCTCAACGGCGATGTGTTACGTGATGCACATGGCAGCGGTTAACACGATCATGCTGCGCCCAACGCCCGAGCTGATCGAAAAGTACATCCGCCCGCTCAACACAGGCAAGATCGGCACGCTCTCCTACTCCGACCCTGAGACAGGCTCGCACTTCTGGTACCCCGTCTCATCCGGCGCGGAGAAGACGGAGAACGGCTTCAACGTCCGTAAGAAGGCCTCTTGGACGACCTCCGGCGGCTTCGCCGACTTCTACGTCGTTCAGACGACCAGCCCTGATTTCACCGGCTATGACGACCTTTCGGTCTTCGTAATCGACGGCGAGCACGTTCAGGCGCAGCCCTCGCTCTGGGACGCGCTCGGCCTGCGCGGCAACCAGTCAGGCCCAATCGAGGTTGACAACGTTGAGATCCCAGCCGATCAGGTCGTCGGCCCGCTCGGCGACGGCGCCGCCTCCAACGACGAGGCGGTTGATCCGTGGTTCCTGATCGGTTCCTCTTCGGTCTGGAGCGGCATCGCGATGGGCGCGATCGACATCGCCAAGCGCCACACGACGCGCAAGCGCCACGTTGACGTTGGTCTGCGCGTAGCCGACTACCCGACAATCCAGGACTACGTCGGCGAGTGTCTGATGGACACCAACTCCTGCCGCATGTTCACCTTCTCGGTCGCGCAGGCGTTCGACAAGGTGACCGATGACAACAAGCGCGTGCTTGAGCTTGGCGAAACGGCCCGCACCGACTTCCTGCACTGGGCTTGGCAGATCAAGTTCGAAGCTGCAAAGAACGCCGCTCACGTCGTTGACAAGATGCTCCACGCCTGCGGCGGTTCGGCATACAAGCGCGACATGGAGATGGAGCGCTACCTGCGCGACGCCAAGGCCGGCTGGGTGATGGGCCCGACCAACGAGGTCTTGCGCCAGTTCGTCGGCAAGGCCGTGCTGCTCGGTTTCGAATCGCTCGACTATTGGAACCAGAGCTACAACAACCGCGCCGTTGAGAACGAAATCAAGAAGCTCGACAGCGACGGCAAGCGTGAGCTGGCCGCCCAACTGATCGAGCAGGCCGAGAAGGACGCCGCAAACGAGCCGGCCAAGGCTTAGCGGCAGCGGGGGCGAGAGCTGATGGCGACCGGTACCGATCGTCCGAAGCTGCTGGTTCCCGGGCTAAAGCCGTACGACCCCGCCTTTGAGTCGCACTGGGTGCGACCGGGCGGGGCGACGGTTCTGTTGATCAAGCCCGACGATCGCGTGACGATCGTCGACCACGACGGCAGCCAGCAGGCTGAGCTGACCGTCCTTTCTCCCGATGGCCGCGATGACGCGGGCG
>CAJBXY010000015.1 GCA_903959665.1 uncultured Solirubrobacterales bacterium
CGTGTCCATGTCGAGGTCGCGCAGCATCTCGGTCGCCAGGCGCGTCATTCGCGCCTCCGTGTACCTCATTGCCGCGGCCGGGTCGTCGTCGACCGAGCCGAAGTTGCCTTGGCCGTCGACTAGCGGGTAGCGCATCGAGAAATCCTGCGCCATGCGGACAAGCGCGTCGTAGATCGCCGAGTCGCCGTGAGGGTGGAAGTTGCCCATCACCTCGCCGACGATGCGGGCGCACTTCGAGTAGCCGCGGGTTGGCCCGAGACCCAGCTCTGACATTCCGTAAAGGACGCGGCGGTGGACAGGCTTTAGCCCGTCGCGGACGTCCGGCAGCGCGCGGCCGACGATCACCGACATCGCGTAATCGAGGTACGCGGTCTTCATCTCATCTTCGAGCGCGCGTGGCTCGAAGCGGTCACTCAATACATCTGCGGAAGCCATCTAGTTTTCCTCTCCGGCCCGTGCGGTCATTAGACGTCGAGGTTTACGACGTCGCGGGCGTTGTCTTCAATGAAGTTTCGGCGCGGCTCAACGACGTCGCCCATCAGCATCGAGAAGATCTCATCGGCGGCAACCGCATCGGCGATCGAAACCTTCTGCAGCGTGCGCGTCGCGGGATCCATCGTCGTCTGACGGAGCTGCTCAGCGTTCATCTCACCAAGCCCCTTGAAGCGGCTCAGCTGGACGCCCTTCTGAGCGACCGACATCACGGCGGTACCGAGCGACTCGAAGGTCTGTGCGATCTCCTCACGGTCACCGAGACGGACGATGAAGGGTCCGTTGCCGGTCAGCCCCACGATCTCAGCGTGAAGCTTCAAAAGGCCGAGGTATTCAGCGCTGTCGAAGAGCTCAATCGGCATTCGGTGTGTGCGCGCCAGGCCGCTTCCCTTCTCAACCGAGCGGATCACGAGGACCCCCTCGTCGCTGGACTCCAGTTCGGTCGTCAGCAGCCCGAGCTCGGCATCCTTGGCGCTGAGCAACTTGATCGCATCCTTCGAGCTCTCGATCCCGTCGGCCAGCAGCGCCGACTCTTCGAGGAAGCGCACCATGTCCTCGCCGTGGCGGGCCCTCAGCGCAGCCGAGAGCTGCTCATAGCGACGCATGCTGCGCCTGTATGACTGCCACTTGGCTTCGGTCAGCTTGACCTTCTTTGCATCGCGGTCGGTGATCTCAAACTTCTCGTAGGTGTCGGCAAGCAGCACCTCTTCAAGCTCAGCGTCGTTTTCGATGTAGCGCTCCTGCGAGCCCTTTTTGATCTTGTAAAGCGGCGGCTTGGCGATGTAGACGAAGCCGGCGTCGATCAGTGGCTGCATCTCGCGGAACAGCAGCGTCAAGATCAAGGTACGGATGTGGGCGCCGTCGACGTCGGCGTCGGTCATCAGAATTACCTTGTGATAACGGGCGTTTTCGAGGTCAAACTCGCCCGCGATGCCGGTTCCAATTGCCGTGATCAGAGCCTGAACCTCGGCGTTCTGAAGCACCTTGTCGATCCGCGCCTTCTCGACGTTGAGGATCTTCCCGCGCAGCGGCAGCACGGCCTGCGTGTTGCGATCGCGGCCCTGTTTGGCCGAGCCACCGGCGGAGTCACCCTCGACTACGAAGATTTCAGCCAGAGACGGATCCTTGACCGAGCAGTCGGCAAGCTTGCCTGGCAGCCGTGAATTCTCAAGCGCGCTCTTGCGGCGGGTTAAGTCGCGCGCCTTGCGTGCTGCGGAGCGGGCCTGGGCGGCCTGAACGGCCTTACGAATGATCGCCCGCGCGTCGGCAGGGTTCTCTTCGAGGAACTCAGCCAGCTTGGTGTTGACGATCCCCTCGACAAAACCTTGCATCCCAGGGTTGCCGAGCTTCGTCTTCGTCTGACCTTCGAACTGCGGGTCGGTCAGCTTCGCCGAGAGCACCGCGGTTAGCCCCTCGCGCACGTCCTCGCCGCTGAGGTTGTCGTCCTTCTCCTTCAGCTCGCCCTTATCGCGCGCGTACTTGTTGAGCGTGCGGGTCAGTGCGGAGCGGAGCCCGGAAAGGTGCGAGCCGCCCTCGTGCGTGTTGATGTTGTTGGCGAACGAGAAGACCGACTCCTGATAGGAGGCGTTCCACTGAAGCGCGCACTCGACCGCGCCCTCTTCGCCCTCGTCAGAGAAGTAGACGACCTTGGGGTGGATCGGCTCCTTGTTCTCGTTCAGGTAGGAGACGAAATCCTTGATTCCGCCCTCGTAACAGAACTGGGCCGTCGCGCCGATCCCGCGCTCGTCGGTCAGCGAGATCTTCAGGCCGCGCGTCAGGAAGGCCGTTTCACGGAGCCGCTGCTCGAGGATCGAGAAATCGAACTCGGTCTCGTCGAAGATGCTCGCGTCGGGCAGGAAGGTGATCGACGTGCCTGTCTGATCGGTTGGGCCGCCCTTCTCGAGCGGAGCCAGCGGCGCGCCGCGGGCGTAGTTCTGCGTGTGATGGAAGCCTTCGCGGCTGACGTCAATCGCCAGCTCCTCGCTGAGCGCGTTGACGACAGAGACGCCGACTCCGTGCAGACCGCCGGAGACCTTGTAGCCCTCGCCGTCGCCGAACTTGCCGCCGGCGTGAAGAACGGTCAGCACGACCTCGACGGCAGGCTTCTTCTCCTTCTTGTGCATCTCAACCGGGATGCCACGACCGTCGTCAACAACGGTGACCGAGTTGTCGGCGTGGATCGTCACGGCGACCGAACTGCAGTGGCCAGCGAGCGCCTCGTCGACCGAGTTATCAACGACCTCATAGACGAGGTGGTGGAGTCCACGAACGCCGGTCGAGCCAACGTACATTCCGGGCCGCTTGCGGACCGCTTCGAGCCCTTCGAGGACGGTGATGTCGGAGGCGCCGTAGCTACCGGTCGTCTTCGATTTTGTGGCGTCCTTACTCGAACTCTTGTCAGCTTTGGTCATTTGGCTCCAATAACAGGCAAAAACCCCGATTCCTGCGCGATTTTCGCGGGATCGGGGCGTCTACATTTGGTATCCAGAACAATAGCAGTTTCGGAGGCCGGATTGACGGCTCCCAGAGGGCAAAAATCGCTGTAAAGACGGCCTCTTTGCCCGAGTTATGTAACCCAGTTTGCGGCCTACTGCGCGCTCTCGTGCGACCAGCCCTTCGCAGCCACCGTCTGGCAGCGCAGCGAGACGACCTGATCACTCCCCAGGGCACTGTTCAGAGAGGCGATTAAGGTGACGCTCATTAGGTCAATCTCCTGTGCCCAGACGGCACTCTTACAGGTGACGGTGAGGACGCCGCCGGCCTCCCCTGTCGGCGTCGCTTGAGCAGCCACGGCCTCGCCAACAGCGGCCGGCCAATGGCGCTGGATCTGTGCCAGCGCCGTCGCCGGCGCGAGCCGATCGGCGAGATCCCGAATTGAGCTAGCGGCGTTGCGCGGCGCGCGGCGCTGGCGGCTCATACGTTGACCTCCTGGTGGATCACTCCGCCGCTCACCTCAACGCGCGCGACGCCAAGTTCGTCGGCGGTCGGCACGTGCTCGAGTTCGGTCGTCGTCACGACCGACTGGCCGGCGGCGGTAATCCGAGCGACGAGCCGCTCGCGGCGCTCGGCGTCAAGCTCGCTCATCACGTCGTCGAGCAGCAGCAGCGGTGTTTGGCCGCGTTCGTCGGCTAGCACCTCTCGCTCTGCCAGCAAGAGTGAGAGCAGAGCTACGCGCTGCTCGCCCTGCGAGCCATAAACACGAAGCTCGCGCCCTTCGCGGCTCAGCAACAGCTCATCGCGATGTGGGCCATGGCCGGTGAAGCCGCGCTCGAGGTCAGAGCTGCGGCGCTCGAGCAGCTCCGCGGCGAAGGCTTCGGCGCTCTCGGCCGTGCTGCGCGGGCGGTAGCGCAGCTCTAGCCCTCCAGGAAGGCCCAACTCGTCAGCTATCTCCTGAGCCGGTGGGCCAACTAGCTCGACGGCGCGTGCCCGCTCAGCGCTGAGCGCAAGCGCCAGCCGGCCAAGCTCTAGATCCCAGACATCAAGTTCGCTGGCGTCGACGCCGTGGCCGCGGATTCTCGAGAGCAGCGCATTGCGCTGCGCCAGCGCCTGCCCGTAATCACGGCGAACGCCGGCGCGTGCTGGCCACAGCCCGGCGACGAGTTGATCAAGGTGATCGCGGCGTAGCGCCGGCGAACCTTTGATCAGCTCCAAGCGATCAGGCAGGAATACGCAAGCAAGGGGCCTGAAGGGAACGTCGCTTAGCCGCTCAACGGGGCCGCCGTCGGCGGTCACGTGGCGCGGCTGGCCTGGTTCGAAACCGACCGCTAGCTGGTGGGCGCCTGCGTCGCCGTCAAGCTCAAACTCGACGCGAGCGGCAGTTTGGTCGAAGCGGACGAACTCACGGTCGTTCGAAGTGCGGCATGAGCGGCCGGTGCAACCGAAGTAGAGCGCTTCAAGCAGATTCGTCTTTCCGGCGCCGTTGGCGCCGTAGATCACCGTCAAGCGCTCACCTAGTGTGATCTCAGCCGACTCGTAGCAGCGAACGTCGCGCACGCGGAGCCGGCGAATCAAGTTCATTAAGCGTTCAAGCGGATCGGCATAATCAGGTAGAGGAAGCCGCTGCCGTCGGCTGAAACGATCAGCCCCGGCCGCAGCGGGTTGATTAGCTTCAAAATCACGTCGTCCGCAGTCGTGCTCTCGAGCCCGGCTACGAGAAACTCAGGATTGAAGCCGATTTCCATTGGTTCGCCAGCGAACGGAACCGGCAGTGTGTCCTTCGCTTCGCCAACATCGGGCGTCTGTGCTGAAAGCGTTAGTTCGCCCTCGGTGAAGGAGAGGCGCAGCGGCGCGTTTTTTTGCGCCATCAGCGCAATCCTGCGCGCTACGGTGAGGAACTCTTCGGTGGAGATCGTCAGCTCGTGCTCAAACGCGTCGGGGAGTAGCTGCTGGTAGTTGGGGAACTGCCCGTCGATCAGTCGTGACGAGAGGGCGACAGCGCCTACCTCGAAGACGACCTGATTGGCGCTGACGCCGATCGAGATAGTTTCGGTCTCCGGCTCGACAAGTCGCGCTAGCTCCTCCAACGCCCGAGCCGGCACGTTGGCCTCAAAACTCTCCTTCAGTGGCTGCTCAAGCGCAGTTTCCTTCACGCTTAGACGGTAAGAGTCGGTGGCGACCATTCGTAGCTCGCTGCCGTTAGCCGACACTAGTACGCCGGTGAGAATCGGGCGTGTTTCGTCACGCGATGCTGAGCGTGAGACGCGGGCGATCGTTTCGATGAAGGCTGCCGCAGGCATCGCGAGCTGCGTGTCGCCACCTGGCGCCGGAAGCTCGGGGAAGTCTTCTAAGCGAAGCGTTCGCAGGTGGTACTGGGCTGTCCCTGACTGAACTTCGACATCCTGCTCTTCACCGCGCAGTTCAAGCGTTACTTC
>CAJBXY010000016.1 GCA_903959665.1 uncultured Solirubrobacterales bacterium
AAGCTCGCTGCTCAAGATCTTCGCTTTGGCTGCCGTCGAGCCGACTTGTAGCGACGAGACTTGGCGGCCAATCAGGTCTTGGTTGGGCCCAAGCCGGTAAAGCGACGCGCGGCCCGGAGGGAACAGCTCTGACCAACTGCGCGCCAGCTGGTCTCGCTGCTTGATCAGCTGGTTCCAGTCGCCGGTGATCTTCTTTTCGGCGCGGCCGTTACGAACCGCAACGGTTCTCTTCTTGTTCTCGCTGCCCAGTGGCACGCCATCGAACTTCAGCCCCTCACCGGTCTTAGTTACCTGCGCGACGGTCGGCGCGATGTCGATCGACTGCGTGAAGCCGGTATCGACAGCGCCCTTGCTCTGCCCGGGCAGTTTGACGAAGAGGGGAGTATTGGCCAGCTCGGGGAGATTCTGCTTGGTTACCGGCCGGCGCGAGCCGCCGGGGCGGTAGCTGACGCCGTGGTCGGCGGTGACGATGAAGAGCGAGCGCTGCCAGATTCCAGCCTCTTTCATCCGCTTGATGATGCTGGCGAGAATCTTGTCGGCGTACTCGGTCTGCAACATTGCGCGCTGCAAGGCAACGTCGCTTGGGTAGCGGTCTTTGCTCCAGATTTGGTCGTTGAGGCCAGGAGCATCGCTGCCATCGGTGATGTACTGATCGCCCTCTGGTGAGAAGCGCCACGGAACGTGGGGCAAGAGCATGTGGAAGACGTAGAGCGGCGCGCGCCCCTCGCCGCTGATCGCGTTCTGCTTCTCGGCCGTCAGCCGTAGCCCATCGTTTCGTGAGCCGGCTCCGGGCAGGTCGGCGAGCGCCGGGCTGTCAGCGAAGCGAGCCTTCGGGCTTACGGCCTTCGCTTTCTCCGCCACGCTCAGCTGCTTGGTAGTTGGCGCAAAGTCGGTGTAGGTGGCGTCGATTGCAGGTAGTTCGTTGGCCAGATCGGCAGGCAGCACGGTCCGCCCGGCAACAACTGTCAGATCGTCGAAGAGCGCAGTAAGGCGCTGCTTGGAGTTGCCGACCGGCAGCGGCTCACAGATCGACGGCGGGCAGACGTGGGTCACCGCCTCGAGATTGGTCACGCGATGGCTCGGCGCGAGCATCGTGTAAATGCTCTGGTCGTAAACCGGGTTGCTTGGTGTGTCGTCGGGAGGTGTTAGACCGGTCAAGATTGCCGGCACGGCAGACCAAGTGGCGTCGCTGACGGTGGTGTTGTTCTTGTACCAAGTGGCGGTCTGGCCGAGCTTTGCGAATGTCGGAAATCGCTCTGCGTCGAGCGAGGTGTCGCCCTTCATCAGCATTGCGGCGGGAAGCTCGTCGTAGATCACGAGCACGACCGGCGTTGAGTTGCCGGACTCGCCGGACGCTCCGCTCGAGCCTTCGTCGCTGGGCATGATCACGCTGGAGACGGGGGAGGCGAAGATAAAGAGCGCGAGGAAGAGAAAAGAGGCGGGCGTTAAGACGGTCAAGAAGGTGCGCATTCCAGCGGTCTTCCAGAACGCCACCGCTGCGAGCGCGCCGAGCGCCAACGAGATCACAACCGCCGGCAGCGTCGCCGACAGAGGACCCTTGACGAACTGCAGCGCCACTAGGCCGGTCAGTAGCGCGATGAAGAGAAGGTGAACGATGCGCGCTGCGCTCGCCGAAACCGCCCTTACGATCAGCTCAATCAGCGTCAGGACGAGCGGCGGTATGAAGGTAACTGCGATCGCGAAGATCAGGATGTCGCCCGGCGTGTTGCCGCGGGCGACGAAGAAGGCGCTGTCGCTGCCTAGTACGTCAAAGAGCGGGCGAACAAGACCGAGCGACCAGAGCGCGGCGAGCTGCAGCCCAAGAACCCACCACGAAGGCCACTGCTGCGCCGCCTGCTGCCCCTCGGCTGCGGGCTCGCTGCTCAAATCAGGACTGCGGTGCGTCGCGCTCGGTCGGCGCGTCTGCTGCCGTCGTGACCGTTGAGCTGTCGTCGTCGCCGCGGCCGAAGATGCCCTTGATCCGCTTCCAGTACATCTTCATTGCGACGCCGGCGGCAGCAAAGCCACCAACCAGAAGTTGAAGGATCATCGAGCCGCTACCGGCGTCGAGATAAGCGAGAGTGGTCTGAAGGCTGGTCATAGAAAGGATCTCCTGATTTGGGTGGAACGCGGGCAAAGAGACCCTGCGCAAAGAACGACTGACCTGAAGAGGTTACCGGATTGTTATCAAGAATCCTGCAGTTCGATTCCAGATGGCCAGTTTACGCTCTTACTACGGCCTCTATTCAGCCTTTGAGCAAGACCCAAACAAGCGTCGCAGCGAAGGCGATTTGCCCGAAAGTAAGGGCGATTCCAAGGTTGCTGGAGCCGAGTAAGAGAGCCAGCACCGTTCCCAAGGTGAATGCAGCAATCATTGCCGCCAGTTGAACGCTCTGTGAACGGATCATGCGGCGGCGCTGATTCCGTTGCGTTCGGCGACAAGCCTGACGATGTCGCCGATGATCGAAGTGATCTCAAAATCCTTCGGTGTGTAGACGCCAGCAACCCCGGCGGCCGTGAGCTCAGCGACGTCGGCGTCGGGGATGATGCCGCCGACGACGACCGGCGCGGTGGCACCGAGCTTGGCCATGTCGTCGATCACGGCTGGAATCAGCTCACGGTGCGAGCCGGAGAGGATCGAGAGGCCAACGACGTCGACGTCCTCCTGCATCGCGCTGGTGGCGATCTGCTCCGGGCTAAGACGGATTCCCTCGTAGACGACCTCCATCCCGGCGTCGCGCGCGCGGACGGCGATCTGCTCGGCGCCATTGGAGTGGCCGTCGAGGCCTGGCTTGCCGACGAGAATCTTGATCCTGCGGCCGAGCGCGTCGCTAACGCGGTTGACCTCATCGCGTAGCGCGGCGAGCGATTCGTCATCGCTGCCGGCGCTGACCGCTCCGCTTACGCCGGTCGGAGCGCGGTACTCGCCAAAGCTGCTGCGTAGCGCCGCCGCCCACTCGCCGGTCGTCACGCCGGCCTTTGCGGCGGCGATTGTCGCCGGCATGATGTTCTCGCTTTCGTCAGCGGCCACGCGCTCCAGCTCAGCGATGGCAGCCTCGGCCGCGCCAGCGTCACGCTGCGCCCGCCAGGCACGGACCGCCTCGGCCTGCTCGGCTTCGAGCGCCGGGTCAACGGTCAAGATGCCGCCGTCGCTGCCGGCCATCAGCGGCGACTCTTCGGTCTCGGTGAAACTGTTAAGGCCGACGACGATCTGCTCGCCGCTTTCAATCCGCCGCATCCGCTGACGGTGGCTGTCAACGAGCGCGCCCTTCATATATTCGACCGCCTCAACGGCGCCGCCCTGGCCGGCGACGACCTCGATCTCGGCGCGGGCGCCGGTCAGCAGCTCGTCGACGAGACCGTCCATCACGACCGACCCTTCGAAGATGTCGGGGTATTCGAGCAGGTCGGTTTCGTAAGCCATCAGCTGCTGAATCCGCAGCGACCACTGCTGGTCCCACGGCCGCGGCAGGCCGAGCGCCTCGTTCCAGGCAGGGAGCTGGATTGCGCGGGCGCGGGCGTCGCGGCCGAGCGTCACCGAGAGCATCTCAAGCACGATCCGCGGAACGTTGTTCTCCGGCTGCGATTCGGTCAGGCCGAGCGAGTTGACCTGAACGCCGTAGCGCAGACGCAGCTTGCGCTCGTCGGTTACGCCGTAGCGCTCACGGCCGATCTCCTCCCAGAGGATCGTCATCGCGCGCAGCTTCGCGTGCTCTTCGATGAAGCGCATTCCCGCATTGACGAAGAACGAAATGCGCCCGAAGACGTCGCCGATCCGCTCCGGCGCGACGCGCTCGGCGGCAGCGTCAAGGACGGCGATCGCGTTGCTCATCGCAAAAGCGATCTCCTGAACCGGCGTGGCGCCAGCTTCCTGGAGGTGGTAGCTGCAAATGTTGATCGGGTTCCACTGCGGCACGTGCTCAACGGTGTAGGCGATCATGTCGGCGATCAGCCGCATCGACGGGGCAGGCGGGAAGGCGTAGGTGCCGCGCGCGAGGAACTCCTTGATGATGTCGTTCTGCGTTGTGCCGGTCAGCTCTGCCTGCGAGGCGCCCTGCTCCTCGGCGACGGCGATGTAGAGCGCCAGCAGCCAGGCGGCGGTGGCGTTGATCGTCATCGAGGTGTTCATCTTGTCGAGCGGAATCTCGCTCAGCAGCGCTTCCATGTCGCCGCGGTGGGCGACCGGCACGCCGACCTTGCCAACCTCGCCGCGGGCGATCGGGTCGTCGGGGTCGTAGCCGGTCTGCGTTGGCAGATCAAAAGCGATCGAAAGGCCTGTCTGGCCCTTCTCAAGGTTCGAGCGATAGAGCTCGTTCGACTTCTCGGCCGTCGAGTGACCGGCATAGGTGCGGATCATCCACGGGCGATCCGGTTCTGGCAGGCGGGGGTCCATCGGGCGATTGTATGCTGCGAGGCCTTGTCAGAGCTTGAAGCGATCGATCTGCAACATCTGGGCCGCGAGCAGTCGATCTGCTGCTACCGGCAGGGCGACGTGATCATCGATCCTGGCCCACAGGTAAGCAGTCAGCGAGTGATTGACGCGCTCGGTGGCGAGGCGCCGCGAGCGATCCTGCTCACGCACATCCACCTTGACCACGCAGCGGCAACAGGCGCGCTGATCGAGCTGTGGCCCGAAACCGAGGTGTGGGTTCACGAACGCGGCGCGCCGCACGTGATCGATCCGGAGCGACTGATCGCAAGTGCGGCGAGGATTTATGGCGACGAGATGGAGCGCCTTTGGGGCGCGATTCTGCCGGTGCCGGCAGAGCGCGTGCGGGTTCTCTACGGGGATGAAGAGATCGGCAACTGGAAGCTTCTCTATACGCCCGGCCATAGCGGCAACCACATCGCCTATCTGCACCAGCCGAGCGGCACGCTCTTCAGCGGCGACGTTGCCGGGGTGCGGCGGCTCGGCGGGCCGGTGCTAGCGCCAACGCCGCCGCCAGAGATCGACCTAGAGGGCTGGGAGCGGTCGATCGAACTGATTGAGAGCGTCGAGCCGGAGCGGCTTGCGGTAACGCACTTTGGCGTTTACGACGACGTTGGCGAGCAGCTAGCGGCGCTGCGCGAGGACCTCCAGCGCGCCCAAAGCTGGGCGCTCGAAGCGGCCGACGCCGAGGCTTACGCTGCGCTGCAGGCCGAGTGGCTGGTTGGGGCTGCTGATGCAGAGACGGCGGCCGGCTACTTCGCCGTGATGGCCTCCGAGGACGGCTACGCGGGAATCAAGCGGGCGCTACTGCAGCGCGAAAAGTAGTTAGCGGCTAGGCTTTTTAGTGATGTCGCAGACAGTCGAACTACCGCGCACGCAGGGCCCGGGCTCCGGAATCGGAGGCCAGTGGCGAGTGATTGTGCGCAACGACAACCACAACACCTTCGACGGTGTTGCCAGCGCGCTTTCGCGCACGCTGCCTGGTGTAACGCTCGACGCCGGCTACGCGCTGGCGGATGAGATTCACGGCCGCGGGCTGGCGATCGTCTGGAGCGGCCATCAAGAAGCGGCCGAGCTTTACTGGGAGCAGCTGCGTGACGCTGGCCTAACGATGGCCCCGCTCGAGCAGGGCTAGTCGCCGCCTAACTAGCGATCGGCGATCGCTTCGAGCGTCTCTTCGCGATCAGGATCCGGCGTTGGATTGTGGCCGTTGGGCTCACCGCCGTTGTGCCCGCCGCCGTTCTGCGGCGGCTCGGGGCTGACGCGACCCTCACCGACGAGGTCGTTCCAGGCGTAGAAGACCGGCACCTGATACCAGCCGGAGGCGATCGCGCGGAACTCTGTCATCTCCGGGCCCGACCACCAGCGCTCGAAGTCGAGCTTCTCTTCGAAGTGGGCGATCTGCGTGAACTTGTAGCGGTCATCACGGCTGCGGTGAACGGCCCAAGCGGTGGCGCCGTAGCGCAGTGCGGTTGGGGCGACGTCGCGCAGGGCGGCCTCCAGCTTGTCGCCGCGAAAGCCGGTCGCGTACCAAGGAATGTCAACAACGCTTGCCATCAGGCACCTACCTCTGCTCGAATTGCCGGCGGCTCGGCGGGGGGTTCACCGCTACGACCAAGATTCTCCTCTTCGGCGCCGACGAGAACGGCGATCTTGCCTGCGTGCTTGTTCTCGTGCATTAGCTGGTGGGCGTTTGCGACGTCTTCGAAGCCCATCGTCTTCCAGAGCACCGGCTTGATCAGGCCATCGTCGATCAGCTGGTTGGCCTTCGTGCACTCCCAGGCGTTGGCGAAGTGGGAGCCAAGGATCTCCTTCTGGCGCATCCACAGGTAGCGGACGTCGAAGTCGAGCGTGAAGCCCGAAGTGGCGCCGCAGATTACGACCTTGCCGAACGGCTTGACGGTGAAGACGGAGGTCGGGAAGGTTGCCATTCCAACGTGCTCGAAAACGATGTCGGGCGACTCGCCGAGTACCTCTTTGACGCGCTTTGCGAAGGCGCGGCTAACCGCAAAGCGCTCCTTCTCCTCGGCAGCGGTCTCGTTGCCGGTGCGCATCATTCCGGCGAACTCGCGGCGGTCGATGTAATCGGTCGCGCCGAGCTGCTTGATCAGCTCGCCTTTCTCGTCAGAGGAGACGACGCCGACGCTCTCAGCTCCGGCGGCCTTGACCAGCTGGGTTGCGAAAACGCCGAGGCCGCCGGCGGCGCCCCAGATCAGAACACGGTGGCCGGACTGCAGCTTCGCGCGGTCAAGCAGCATCCGGTAAGCGGTGAAGTAGGTGAGGCCGTAACTGGCGGCTTCCTCCCACGAGAGCGCGGCCGGCTTGGGCAGCAGCTGCTGAGCCTGCACCTTCGTGAACTGGGCGAATGAGCCCCAAGTTGTTTCGTAGCCCCAGATCTTCTGCGACGGCGCGGCCATCGGATCGAGGCCGTGAACTTCGACGTCCTCATACGAGGCCTGGTTGCAGTGAACGACAACCTCGTCACCGGGCTTCCAGCGGGTCACGCCCGGGCCAACCTTCCAGACGACGCCGGAAGCGTCGGAGCCGCCGATGTGGTGGCCGAACTCAGGGTGGTCGCCGTAGCCAAAGACTGAGACCGGCTTACCGAGCGCAGCCCAAACGTTGTTGAAATTGACGCCAGCGGCCATCACGCGGACGACGACCTCGAAGGCGGCCGGTTCGGGCGTGTCGACCTCCTCGAGCTGGAAGGCTTCGATCGGCTCGCCCTCGCGTTCCTCGCGGATAACCCAGGCGGTCATCTTGGCGGGCAGATCGCCCGGTTCGGTTGTGACGTTTGCGATTGCGGAGATGTCAACGGCCATGGCGCC
>CAJBXY010000017.1 GCA_903959665.1 uncultured Solirubrobacterales bacterium
CGCGTCGTACCCTTATAGCTATGCGCAGCGACCCCAGCGACACCGGCGGGCTTTTCGTCGGCCGCCGCCCCGGAACGCAGCCTGTTCACTACCGCGGCAAGCCGGTATTGGGAAATCCCCGACAGCGGCGCCGTGACGCGCTGCTGGGCCACTGCGTGCTGGCGCTGATGGTGCTGATCAACCTCACCTTCTGGGGGCCGGTTGAGGCAGGCTGGCTTTGGATTGTGTCGCACATCCCGATACTCGTGGACCACATCTTCTTCGCCACCGTTGTCGCCTTCCTTGGCATCCTGCTTACGCTGGTTGCGGGGCTCGCAGTCTGCAAGCAGCTAGACGCAATCTGGATACTGATGCGCCGCGCCTCCGGGGTTGACCAACGCGACGGCGTGATCGGCCGTGTCTTCGCTTACACGGCGATGGTTGGCGTGGCGCTCTTTGGCCTCTGGCTCGTATTCGGCGGCGGCCTTGCGAGCAGCGGAACCGCGCCCGGCGCGCCGTAATGGGCCTGCTCGACCACTACAAGCAGTTTGAGGAGATGGACCCGAACGAGGTCAGCGCGCAGCTCAAGGCCGAAGCCGACGAGCGCCGTCGCAAGGCGCTGGCGACCGTTGACAAGCTCGACCTCTCGTCCACCACGTGGCCCGAATACCCGCCCTCGTCCGTTGTCGGCGCGATCACTTACATGGCCCAGCGCGGCCTGCACAACTACATGGAACCGGCCGGCGAGCTACGCGCCGAGATCGCCCACCGCCATGGCCTTGCGGCCGAGCGCATCGTGATCGGCGACGGCGCCTCACAGCTACTTGTCAGCGCCACGCAGAACCTGCTCCAAAAAGGCGACGAGCTGATCACTCCATGGCCCTCATACCAGCTCTACCCTGTGATGGCGCGGGAAGCCGGCGGCGAGGTAGTGACCGTCGCCAGCCACTCCGTTGAGGCGATCCTCGCCGCGATTACGAAGAAGACGCGGATCGTCGCGCTCTGTAACCCAAACGACCCGAGCGGTGAGCTGATCGGCGCAGAGCAGCTTTCGCAGCTGCTGGAGGCGCTGCCGGAGCGGGTCGCCGTGGTGCTCGATGAGGCGCTGCGGGATTTTGTAACGGCCGAGCCGCTCGACGCGACAATCGGCCTCTGCGAGCGCTACCCGCGGCTGCTGATCTTCCGCAGCTTTTCGAAGGCCTGGGGCCTGGCCGGGCTACGCTGCGGTTATGCGATTGGCGGCCCGGGGAGCGAGGCGCTGCTGAGCGCTATCGGACCCCCATTGGGGATCGGCGAGCTGACGCAGGCGGGCGTACTCGAAGCGCTGCGCCACGCCAGCGGCGTAGTTGCCGCGCGCAGCGCAACCGTTGCCGAGCAGCGCACGCGCCTTCGCAGCGAGCTTGCGGCGCTGCCGCTGGAGCTTGGCCCGCCGAGCGAAGCAAACCTGCTCTGGCTATCTGCTGAAGGAGTTGACGGGGCCGAATTGGCCGGGCGGCTGGCACAATCCGGCGTGATCGTTCGCGCTGGTGGCACGCTCGGTGACGCGCAACGGATACGCGTCGCTATTCAAGACGGCGCCGCGAGCGACCGCCTGCTGCGTGCATTGAGCGTCGCGCTCTAGCTGCGGGTTGCGGCGCGGCGCGGCGCCGGCTTTACGGCCGTTGGCATCGCGATCTCGTCGATCGGCTCATCGGCCGACTGACGCAGCAGCGTGCTCGTGGTCTGCTCAAGGATTCGGCGCCAAGCGCGCGTCTTCTCCTGCTCGCGCGTTACGTGCTTGACAACCTTCTTGACGCGCGTGGCCGAGATCTCAATCTCGTGGCGGCCAAAGATCTCCTTGTACTCCTCATAGTGCTCGGCGAGTTTCACGGTCACCGACTGGAAGCCGTGGCGGGCGATCTCGATTCGCTTGCTGAAATCCATGATCGAGGTCTGGAACATCAACATGTCGTCGGCCTCGGGTTCGATCAGGACGATGTCTACGTCCGGGTACTTCTGCTCCCACTGGTCGACCATCTCGTGCAGGCGCTGATAGGCGAGCAGCTTGAAGGTCTGGTAGCCGATCTGAGCGATCCCCATATCGCTGACGTGGCTGGCGCGCTCGCCAAGCCCGTGATCAGGCTCAGCCTCCTGATCGATGATCAGGGGCACGACCGGGTTGACGACAACGATCATCGTCGCCCCGGCAGCAACGGCGATGTCCACGTTGGTGGTCGAAATGATCCCGCCGTCAACTAGCTCGCGGTCACGCACTTTGACCGGCTTAAAGACCATTGGCAGCGCAGCCGAGGCGCGGACTGCGCGCGAGATCGGCACGTCGTCCCAGCCCTCTTCGCCAAAGACAACCCGTTCGCATGAG
>CAJBXY010000018.1 GCA_903959665.1 uncultured Solirubrobacterales bacterium
CGCTAATTGCTGTTACAGGCGAGGTCGTAGATCGCTGCCGGAACCTGCGAAGGCTTGGGGCAGACCTTGCCGCGGTCCTGCGGAACCCAGAATTGGCCTTCGGCCTGCCAGACGACGGTTGTCGTGATCTGCTCCATCCCCGAACCAACGTTTACGAAACCAACCGCCCATCCGTCGGCGCACTTGTATGACGGGCCGCCGCCAGTTGCCAGCTTCGCGTCGGCGTAGTCGGAGCTGCTCAGATCGCTGACCGCCTTTGTGATCTCAGCTTTTGTGCATTCGGCGCTGCCGGTTGTTAGCGCCGTCCCTGTCGTCACCGGTGTCGTGGCGGTCGCGGTGCTGGTTACGTTGTCGGTAACCGTTGACGGGGTGCTGGTGCTGGCTGTGTCACTGCCGCCGCAGGCAGCTAGAGCTAAAACCGGGGCCAAAGCGAACGCGATGGCGAGCTTGCGATTGGTGAACATTGGTGGATCGTAATCGCTAGTGCGGCTGCCTGCTTGTAACTATGGGTGAATGGGTAACGGGATCGAAGACTGGTTCGAGCGCCAGCAGACGGCAAAGCGGAACCGGCTCGACAAGTGCCAAAACAAGCGCGCCTTCACGAGCGAAGCTGAGGCCCGTGCCCACGCCGCCGCCGATCGCGCCCAGTTCGGTGATCGCCTCACCCCCTACGAGTGCGATCTCTGCGGCGACTGGCACCTGACCGGCAGCGGCTCATAGGCTGCGGGGACGATGTCCGCTTCCCCTGCCAACAGCACGCCGCGCTCGGCCGACCCGCTGGCGCTACCTGCACAGGTGCGCCGCGGCGGCGCTGAGCTGTGGCTGGCGATCGCGTTTGGCGGCGCGCTCGGCACGCTCGCTCGTTTTGGCCTCGCCGAAGCGCTCCCGGCAAGCGGCGCCGATTGGCACTGGGCAACGCTGATCGCCAACGTGATCGGCGCCGCAGCTCTCGGTGTGATCCTCGTTCGCTTACCGAACCCGGCGAGCGGGCCGAGCCGCCTACGTGCCTTTCTTGCGACCGGCATTTGCGGCGGCCTCACGACCTTCTCAACGATGCAGCGCGAGCTGCTCTCGATGATCGACGGCGGCCACGGCGCGTTGGCGCTCAGCTACGCGGCGGTCAGCATCGTCGCCGGCCTCGTCGCTGTGCTCGTTGCAGTGCGGCTGGCGGCGCGCGGCGAGGGTGAGCGATGAGCGCGCTGGCAGTTGTGGCGCTTGCGGCGCTGGGCGGCGTCGGCGCGGTCGCCCGCCACCTAACTGTCTTCGAAGTTGCTGAGCGCAGCGGCGGAAGGTTCCCTCTCGGCACCTTGGCGGTAAATCTCGCCGGTTCGCTGGTAGTCGGCGTGCTGCTCGGCGCCGGCGTGACCGGCGCAACGCTGACGCTGCTGGCCGGCGGCCTGCTCGGCTCCTACACAACCTTCTCGGCCTGGATGGCCGACAGCGACGGCCTTGCGCGCGAGCATCGCCCGCAGGCGGCGGTCGTCAACATCTTCGTCAGTCTCTTTGCGGGCCTGGCGACAATTATTCTCGGCCGCGCGCTCGGGGGGCTCTTCTGAGCAAAGCGGGCAGCGATCTACTAGGTTTTGGCGATGGCCACTACTTCCAGCTCCCCAAAGATCACTCCAACAGGCGCCGCGACCGGTGTAGCTGCCGAGCTTGCTGAGCTCGTCGGTCTGCTTGACAGCCGCGCCGAGGGCGGCCGCTCGTTCACGCTGGCCTTCTGGGACGGCAGCGAACTGCCACCCACCAACCCCGTTCCGAACTCACCGACGCTCCGTTTCGCTCAGCGCGACGCGCTGGTGCGGATGGTGCGCGAACCGAACGAGCTGGGAATGGCA
>CAJBXY010000019.1 GCA_903959665.1 uncultured Solirubrobacterales bacterium
GACGACATCCTCGGCGACATCGACCAGGCGCTCGCGAAGTCGCGCGTAGCCGCTACCGCTTAAGGAGCCATACCCCGTGGAAGCAGGCGGCCTCGGCGAGGTCAAGACCGAATCGGTCGTCTGCTTCACGGAAGAAGACCCACTCGTCCTCGAATCCGGCGCCACGATCGGGCCGGTTGAGGTCGCGTATGAAACGTACGGTGAGCTGAGTGAAGAGCGCGATAATGCGGTCTTCATCTGCCACGCACTGACCGGCGACGCCCACGCCGCCGGTCACCATGGCGATTCGGAGCGGCGCGGCTGGTGGGACAGGCTGATCGGCCCCGGCAAGCCGGTTGACACCGAGAAGTTCTTCGTGATCTCGCCGAACCTGCTTGGCGGCTGCCAGGGGACGACCGGCCCGTCGTCGGTCAACCCGGCGACCGGCGAGCGCTACGGCCTTGAGTTCCCGATGTTCAGCGTCCGCGACCTCAACAGCGTTCACAGGCGCCTCTTGGCGAAGCTTGGAATCGAGCAGCTCCACGCCGCGCTCGGCGGCTCGCTCGGCGGCATGCAGGCGCTGCAGTGGGCGATCGACTACCCGCTGGCGATGGAGCTCTGCCTGCCTATCTGTGCCAGCGCCCGCCTCAGCGCAATGAACATCGCCTTCTCGACCGTCGCCCGCGAGGCGATCATGCGTGACCCTGACTTCCAAGGCGGGCGATACCACGAGAGCGGCCGCGGGCCGAACATCGGGCTGGCGGTGGCCCGGATGATGGCCCACATCACCTACCTCTCGGAGGAGTCGTTCGCGCACAAGTTTGGCCGCGCACGCAGGATCGAGGGGACAGAGCCGGGCCTCGGACCGGACTTCGAGGTCGAGCACTATCTCCACCACCAGGGCGCCAACTTCCTCAGCCGCTTCGACGCGCTCAGCTACCTCTACCTCACCCGGACCATGGACTACTTCGCCCCCTTCGACGAGGAGGGCGTCGAGGAGAAGCTGCAAGGCAACCCGACGAAGGTCTTGGCGATCTCCTTCTCCAGCGACTGGCGCTTCGACGCCAGTCACTCGACCTTCATCCGCGAACGGCTGCAGGCCGCCGGCTGGGATGCCGAGCAGGTCGACATCGAGTCACCCTGGGGCCACGACTCGTTCCTTCTCGACGTGCCCGAGTACCACAAGCTGGTCGCCAGCACGCTGGCCACTGGGCTGCTGCCGGCCTAAAGCAGGCCGGCTCAGCCGGGCTCTATCGCCACTACGCGAGCCGGCCCTGCGCTGCCGCCAACAACCTTGAGCGGAAAGGCGAAAAGCTCAAAACCGCTCAGCGGGAGCGCGTCCAGGCCCGCGAGCCGCTCGATCTGGCAGTAGGCGCGGTCGCACTGGTGGGCGGCCCAGAAGATCCCCTTCTCGCCGCGGGCGCGGGCCTCCTCGGCCTCGAGGTGAAGGGGGCGGTCCCAGCCCCAAGCATCGATTCCCACAAGCCTGACACCGTGGTCGCAGAGCCAGACCGTCGCTTCGGCTGTGACCCCGCAACCGCGCGCCATGTAGCCGGGGTCGGAGAGGAACTCGTCCCCGCCCGTCCGGACCAGCACCACGTCGCCGGCCGTGAGCTCGTGGCGCGCTTGCTCCAGCCCCCGCTCGAAGTCCCCTACGCCGAGCGCGTCCCCCTCCTCACGGCCACGCGCCTCGATCACGACTCCCGGCCCGTGAAACCACTCGAGCGGGATCTCGTCGATCGTCGCCGCCGCAGACCCTTGGATCGTGCTGTTGTAATGCCACGGCGCGTCGACGTGCGTGGTGTTGTGGGTACCGAGCGAGATCATCTCGACCGCCCACCCCTCGCCGTCGCGTAGGAGCTCGGGCCCGACTCCCATCATCGACTCGATCGCCTCAGCCCCATCAGCGTGGGAGGTGTGGTCGACCCTTACCGCCAGAAGCTCGGGAAGGCCTTCGGGGGTGGGGACCAGCGGGGCGGAGAGATCGTGGTAGCGGGGTATCGACTCAGCCTACAGCCGCTAGCTGACGCAGCACGTAAGGGAGAATTCCGCCGTGGCGGAAGTACTCGGCCTCCTTCGGCGTATCGATCCTGACTACGGCTTCGAACTGAACATCGTCGGCGCTGACGGCCGCGACGGTCGGCATCTCACCGGCGTTGAGCGCCTCGGCGACACCAGTTATCTCGAACAGCTCGCCACCCTTGAGGCCAAGCGAGGCGGCGCTTTCGCCAGCAGGGAACTGAAGCGGCAGAACCCCCATGCCGACGAGGTTGGAGCGGTGGATCCGCTCGAAGCTCTCTGCGATCACGGCCCGCACGCCGAGCAGCGCGGTGCCCTTCGCGGCCCAATCACGCGAGGAGCCGGATCCGTATTCGCGGCCGCCAAGAACCACCAGCGGCGTCCCCTCTTCGGCGTAGAGCATCGCGGCGTCGTAGATCGACATCTCAGCCCCGTCCGGCTGGTGGCGCGTGACGCCACCCTCGGTACCGGGTGCGAGCAGATTGCGCAGGCGAATATTGGCGAAGGTGCCGCGAACCATCACCTCGTGGTTGCCGCGGCGCGCCCCGTAGGAGTTAAAGTCGGCCGGCGCCACGCCAAGCGACTGCAGGTAAAGGCCGGCAGGACTGTCGGGCTTGATTGCGCCGGCAGGCGAGATGTGGTCGGTCGTAACGCTGTCGCCGAGAACTGCGAGCACTCGCGCACGCTCGATCTCCGTCACCGGCGCCGGCTCGGCTGGCATCCGATCGAAGTAAGGCGGCCGCCGCACGTAGGTCGAATCCTCGCTCCAAGCAAAGCGGTCACCGGTCGGAGCTTCCAGCGACGCCCAGTTGACGTCACCGTCGTAAACCTGCGCGTAACTCTTGCGGAACATGTCCGACTGAACCGCTTGCTCGACCGCCTCGGCGATCTCGATGCCGCTTGGCCAGAGATCGCGCAGGAATACGTCCTTGCCTTCCTCGTCCTCGCCGAGTGCGTCGCTCGTGAGATCAAGGTCCATCGTGCCTGCCAGGGCGTAGGCAACGACCAGCGGCGGTGAGGCGAGGTAATTCATCTTCACATCAGGGTTGATGCGCCCTTCGAAGTTGCGGTTGCCGGAAAGCACCGAACAGACCGCCAGGCCATTCATGCGAACCGTCGTCGCAACCTCCTCGGGGAGCGGGCCGGAGTTGCCGATGCAGGTCGTGCAGCCGTAGCCGACGAGGTTGAAGCCAAGCGCGTCGAGCTCCTCCTGCAGCCCGGCGCGAACGAGGTAATCGGTCACGACCTTCGAGCCGGGCGCAAGCGACGTCTTCACCCACGGCTTGACGGTAAGCCCGCGCTCGCGCGCATTCTTTGCCAGCAGCCCAGCGGCGACCATCACAGACGGGTTCGAAGTGTTCGTGCAGCTCGTGATCGCCGCAATCACAACGTCGCCGTTGCGTAGCTGGGCATCCTCGGCGGCGACAATCTCGCTCTCAAAACTTGGAAGCTCGGCGCGGTAATCGCTCTGGGCGTCGGTCAGCGACACGCGGTCCTGCGGCCGTCGCGGCCCCGCGATCGAGGGGACAACGCTCCCGAGATCGATCGCGATCGCGTCCGAGAAGACCGGTTCGACGGCGTTCTCGTCGTGCCAGAAGCCTTGCGCGCGTGCGTAGGCCTCGACGATTTCGATCTGCTGCTCGGGGCGGCCTGTGAAGCGCAGGTAGCGGATCGTCTCCGCGTCGATCGGGAAGATCGCGCAGGTCGACCCAAACTCAGGGCTCATGTTTCCAAGCGTCGCGCGGTCGGCGAGCGAGAGCTGCGAGATTCCCGGGCCATAGAACTCGACGAACGAGCCGACAACACCACGCTCACGTAGCTGCTCGGTGACTGTAAGGACGAGGTCGGTGGCGGTCGCTCCTTCGGGCAGCGTCCCGTCAAGGCGGACGCCGAGCACACGTGGAATCAACATCGAGACCGGCTGGTCCAGCATCGCCGCTTCAGCCTCGATCCCGCCTACGCCCCAGCCGAGCACGCCGAGGCCGTTGACCATCGTCGTGTGGCTGTCGGTGCCAACAAGCGTGTCAGGGAAGGCTTGCCCCCCGTCAACGCAGACGACGCGCGCGAGGTACTCAAGATTGACCTGGTGAACGATGCCGGTGTCCGGCGGCACTACGCGGAAGCGCTCGAACGCCTGCTGCCCCCAACGCAGGAACTTGTAGCGCTCGCCGTTGCGCTCAAACTCGCGCTGAGCGTTGATCGCGAACGAGTCGGCGGCGCCGAAGGAATCGACCTGCACCGAGTGATCGATCACAAGCTCGGCCGGCACCAGCGGCTCAATTGCGGCGGGATCGCCGCCAAGTTCGACAACTGCGTCCCGCATCGCAGCAAGGTCTACAACCGAAGGGACTCCGGTGAAGTCCTGCATCAGGACCCGCGCCGGGCTGAATGCGATCTCAACGCTCGGCTCGGCGCTGGCGTCCCAGCCGGCGAGAGCCTCAACGTCGGCTGCCGTAACGTCGCCCGTGCCTTCGTTGCGGAGCAGATTCTCAAGCAGAATCTTCAGCGAGAAAGGTAGGTGGGCTACGTCGAAGCGCTCAGCGAGCGCGTCAACGCGGAAGATCTCGAGCTCAAGGCCAGCGACTTCAAGCGTTGAGCGGGCGCCGAAGCTGTCAGCCGACATCTGCTCCCTCCACCGGCTTGCCGCCGCTGGCAAGCAGGCGCCAGAGTGTGACAATCGCAAGCAGGGTCAAAACCACGGCGCTGGCGACGCACCACTGGCAGATCGCCTTAATTGTGAAGAGCTCCTGATAGGTGAGGTAGCCGCTGTAGAGAAAGCCGACGAGGCTCAAAGCGGCGCTGGCAAAAAGCTGCGCGTCGCCGCGCAGCGCCAGCAGCGAAGCGAGAATCGCGATGTAGCCGAGCAGGCCGATCAGCGCCACCGGCAGTCCATAGACGTCGGCCCATTCGCTGGTCTGAACGACCTCGCAGCCGCCGGTACTGCAGGCTGGCTCAATTCCGGCGTAATGAACGTAGGTCAGGTAGGCGGCGATCGCGATCCCAGCGATCGTCAAGACGAGCGCGGTTCGATAGAGACGCCGGTCGAGCACTCGCGGCTTACTTCAGCAGCGCGTCAAACGCTGCCTTGAAGGCGTCGGGGTTGCTGATTTCAACCTCAAGTTTCGTGTACGGGCCGCCGGTCGGCCCAACGACGAACGATGGCGTTGAAGCAACACCATATTTCTGCGCGTTGGCGCTCGCCTCGGCGATCGGGACGGCCGCCGACGGAGTCTTTCGATAGGCGTTCGCTTTCGTCGCGTTGACGCCGGCACCGGCGTAGAGCTTGTCGATGAACGCGTTGGTTACGTAGCCGCTGCGCTCCTCGCCTTGGTTGAAGAAGAAGAGATGGGTGTAGTTCCATTCAAGGTTCTGCTGGCCGGCAGCCACACCGGCGCGCGCCGCGGTCTCAGAGTCCGGGCCGATAAAGGTGAGCGGCTCGAACTCCATCCGCAGCTTGCCGCTGCGAACGTAGTCGTTGATCAAGATCGGCATCGTCTTGAGCGAGTAATCGCGGCAGAACGGGCACTGGTAATCGGCGTACTCGATCATCGTGACCGGCGCGTTCTTCTTGCCCAGCGCGTTGCCGTCTTGGGGAATCCCGTCGAGCATCGCTTTCGTCTCTTTCAGCCCGCTGAGCGGCGCGTTGGCGGCCGGCGCTGCGCTCTCACTCTCGTTATCGCCGGAGCTGACGAGAATAAGGACGGCGGCCACAACAACGACGACGGCGACGAGGCCGGCGATCATCACGTTGCGGCGCTTATTTGGGTTCGGTGGGGTGTAGGCAGTGCTCATAGCTCCATTCTCGCAGGTTCTAAATCAAGCTGACGCTGATCGCGCCGCAGGCACCCCGCGTAGACTTTCCAGAGCGATGAGCGAGAACGTTTGGGACTACCCGCGGCCACCGCGGCTGGAGCCGTGCAAGCGGCGCGCAAGGGTCGAATTTGGCGGCCAATTGATCGCCGACAGCGGCCGTGCGCTGAGGATTCTCGAAACCAGCCACCCGCCTGTGATCTACATTCCGGCCGCGGACTTCGTCGCCGGTGCCTTGATCTCATCTGACGCCAACTCAACTTTCTGCGAGTTCAAGGGAGTCGCCGATTACCTCGACGTCAGCGCCGGCGGCAAAGTCGCCGAGGCCGCTGCCTGGACATACCCCCGCCCGGTCGAGGCTTACGCCGAGCTAATCGACCACGTCGCCGTCTATCCGGAGCGAATGGACCGCTGCCTGCTCGACGACGAGGTTGTCAGCGCGCAGGAGGGCGACTTCTACGGTGGCTGGGTCACCAAAAACATCGAAGGTGCCCTCAAGGGCGGCCCCGGCACCCACAACTGGTAATACTCTGAGCGACGACGACACGAAGAGAGGTAGTCCAGTGGCAAAGAAGAGCCAGCAGCAGTTGACCGTAGATCCTGTATTCCCGCGCCCGGGTGACAGCGACAACTTCTCGAAGTACAAGCTTCCGCCCGAGCCGATGCTCCCTGAGGCGGCCTACCAAATCGTCCACGATGAAGCGATGCTCGACGGCAACGCGCGGCTCAACCTCGCGACCTTCGTAAGCACGACGATGGACGACCACGCGTCAAAGCTCTACAGCGAAGCGTTCGACAAGAACATGATCGACAAGGACGAGTACCCGGCAACCGCTGAGATTGAGGATCGATGCTGGAAGATCGTCGCCGACCTTTGGAACGCCCCCGATCCTGAGAAAACAATCGGCACCTCGGCGATCGGCTCGTCAGAGGCCTGCATGCTCGGCGGCCTCGCGCTAAAGCGTCGCTGGCAGCAGGCCCGCCGCGCCGAAGGCAAGTCAACCGAGAAGCCGAACATCATCATGAGCAGCGCCGTCCAGGTCGTCTGGGAGAAGTTCGCCAACTACTGGGACGTTGAGCCGCGTTACGTCCCTATCTCGCTAGAGCACAAGACGCTCGACGGCCACGACCTTGAGAAGTACGTCGACGAGAACACGATCGGCCTCGTGGCGATCATGGGCGTCACCTACACCGGGATGTACGAACCGATCAAAGAGATCTCGGCGGCACTCGACAGGATTGAGAAGAAGACCGGCTTCAACGTGCCGATCCATGTCGATGCGGCCTCGGGAGGCTTCATCGCCCCCTTCCTCCAGCCAGAGCTGGAGTGGGATTTCCGCATCAAGCGCGTCCACTCGATCAACACCAGCGGCCACAAGTACGGCCTCGTCTACCCAGGCCTCGGCTGGGTCGTATGGCGCAAGCGCGAGTACCTGCCGGATGATCTGATTTTCAAGGTCAGCTACCTCGGAGGCGAGATGCCAACGCTGGCGATCAACTTCTCGCGCCCCGGCGCGCAGGTGCTGCTGCAGTACTACGTCTTCATGCGGCTCGGCTTCGGCGGCTACCGCGACGTTCAGGCGCGCTGCCGCGACGTGGCCAAATACTTGTCCAAAGAGATCGGCAAGATGGGTCCGTTCAAGCTCTGGAACGACGGCTCGGACATTCCTGTCTTCGCTTGGTACCTGAAGAAGAGCGCCAGCCCCAACTGGGATCTCCACGATCTCTCAAATCTGCTGCGTCAGAAAGGCTGGCAGGTGCCCTCATACCCAATGCCAGATGACATGCCGGAGCTAACCGTTCAGCGTGTAGTCGTCCGTTCGGGCCTCTCATTTGACCTCGCCGACAGCCTGCTCGCAGACATGCGCGTCGCTGTCGACTACCTCGATGGCCTCGACGGACCGCTACCGCGCGAAGGCCGCGAGATGCGTAGCTTCGCGCACTAACGCGGCGGCTAGAGACTTAGGCCGGTCAGGTCGCAAAGGAGACGCGCTGCAACGCTACTGGTGCGCGCCGTAGCTGGCGGCGGGCCGCCGGCGGGAGGGCCGCCCATGTTCGGCATCTGCGTAATCAGCGAGGAGTCAACCTTGCCGTGGAAGCAGCGGATCGACGAGGTCGCATTCGCAGTCCCGGGAAGCACGTAGTGGTAGATCCCCTTCGGGAACTCCGGCGTGGCGCTCGTGATGCCGTTGCACTTGTCGAGCTTTGAAGCCGGGATCACCTTGCCCTTGATGTCGCGCTTGCCGTAGATCGGGAAGCCGTCGAAGGCGATCCCGATGATGTGCGAGGGGCCGGTTGAAGTGTCAACTTCCTTTGAAACGCAAGCCGGTAGCCCGTGGTAGTGGTACTGGCCGCCGCCACCGCCCATCGCCGGCGTCGGGTGGCCACTGCAGGTATCGACGAAAGGCGCCGTCGAGCCATCTGGGGCTGAAATCGTGAAGTTGCTCGCCATCGCAACGGTGGTGCCGTCACCCTCATACGGGTTGAACAGAACCGAGCCCGAGATCATCATGCCGATCGACCCGAGCGGCGCCGCTGTCGTCTTCGAGATCTTCTTCGGTGTGGTCGGGATCTTGTAGTCGTAGTCGTGAGTCGTGGTTGGGTCCAAGATCGCGGTCGCCGTTGCCGCGGTTGGGACGACGACTCCACCGTTCGGAACGGCGTAGTACTTCGAGCGTGAGTGGTTCGGTATCCCGTTCGAACGCAGACGGATCGTGCTCGATCCGTAAGTGACCTTCATGTTCTTGCCCCACGTAGCCTTCTTCAGGCCAGCCTTGATATTGGAGCTGGTGGTCGCAGTGGTGGTCGCGGCGGTCGTCGCTGCGGCGGTCGCCGCGCTCTCGCTGGATGCAACGCCACCGCAAGCGGCAAGCGATAGGCCGGCGAAGACCGCTGAGGCTGCTGCAACACGGGCGCGAGAACTAGTTTGAGCTGTCATTGTCCAAACTCTATCCAAAAACATAAGAGTACTCTGAGGAAACTCTCTTCGCCGCTAGCGAGCCTTCGCCAGGGCCTGTTCGCCGTCGAAGGCTCTGAGGATGCCGGCTGCGATCTCGGTGCAGTTGGTCAGGCAATCGAAGTCAACGAACTCGGGCAGGTCGCTCGGATGGTGGTAGTGCGGGTAGTAACCCGGGCCGATCGAGAGCAGCGAGATCGCCGGAATTCCCCGCGTGAGCGCCAAGAGCGGATCTGTCCAGCCGCCGATCCGCCAGCGCTGGGGCACTGGCTGGCCGGCGAGCCGTGCGCCTTCATCGGCTAGAGCCAGTTCATCTTCGCCGTAGCGATGGGTCATCAGCGCCCCTTCGGCGGCGGCGACGATCGGCGTGCCGCAGCCGAGCGTGTCGAGCCCCAACACCAGCGTGGTTGTTGGATCTAGATTCCCAGAGCGGTTTTCGAGGAAGGCGTGAAAGCCGCCCATCCCTGACTCCTCACTGCCGACGAGCGCAAACTCAACCTGCGTGCTGCGCAGCGGAGCGGCCGCGAGCGACGCGGCCAGAGAGAGCGCGGCGGCGACTCCGGTCGCGTTGTCGTTGGCTCCTGGGACGCTGGCCGAGCGAGCGATGTCGAGGTTCGCCAGCACCGCCAACAGGTTCAGCAGAGCGGCTGGCACGCCGATCAAGCGGCGTAGAAATGTCCCCCGCTCGAGCAGCGCTGCGATCGCTGAAGCGGCCAGCGCGATCCCTTGCAGCCCGATCACCGGCTCAACCTTCTGCGTCCTCAGGTGCCGCTCGGCGCCGCTTTGCGTGATCCGCGGGTTCCAAGCCAGGCCGGTCTTTGCCGCGTCGAGGTGAGCGACGATCACGACCGTCTGGAGCCGGTCGCCGCTAGGGGCAACGGTGGCGAAGGCGTTTGCGCCTTGCGCGCCGCCCGTAATCCGCCGCCGCCACGGCGAGCGCCCGCTGGCATCGCGCTCAAGCGAAACGAGCGCGCCGAGCGCCACGAGCGCGCCGCCAATTCCGCCAACCATCTGAGCGAGGAGGCCCACAACGGAGTGCCCGGCAAAGCTCCACGAATTGGTCGTGCGGCCGAGATAGTGCTCAATGCCAACCTCTGATGCGCCGCACTCGGTCAGCCTGCCTGCGGCCCAGCGGGCAGCAGTCTGCTCGCCTTCGCTTGCCGAGCCTCGTTCGATTCCCGCTAGCGCTTCAATGTCGGCTTTCAATCGCTCCACCGGCCGATCGTAACGTTCCGCGCCGCGCAGGTTTGGCGCTGCTAAACGAGCGCGGCAGCGAGCTGAGCGGCTACCGCGTTGGCGGCGTCCTCGCCGGAGCTGACGGCGCCATCCATGTATCCGGTCCAGCGCGTCGCTGTCTCTGCGCCAGCCCAGTGAATCGGTCCGATCGGCGCGCGCAGGGCGGCGCCGTGGGCGGTCATAGCCCCCGGCGGCATGTAACAGACGGGGCAGCCGCGCGTCCAGCGTTCCTTCGCCCAATCCTGCTCAATGTAGGCGACCGGCTCCGCGGCCTGAGCGCCAAACATGCGAACGAACCCTTCCAACACCGCGGCCTGCCGCGCCTGCGGTTCAAGCTCACCGAGCTCACGGGCGCGGTTGCCGACGACGAAGCCGAGCATCACGCCGCAGCTGCCGTCGGCCGGCGAATTGTCATAGGTAGCCCGGGCCGGGCCGACTGGATCGATCGCTTGGCCACTGAGACCGTCGTCGCGCCAGAACGGGCGCTGATAGACGGCAAGGCACTTGATCGCTGCCCCGTGGGGCATCCGTTGAACAAGCTGATCGCGATTCACCGGCAGCAGCGGCTGCCAATCGATGTGCCCTGTGAGCGGCGGCGGGATTGCGACGATCACGGCGCGCGCCTTCAGCTCGCGGCCGCCTGCGTGAACGCAAACACCAGCTTCGTCATGATCGATCCTGCTGACCGGGGACTCCAGCAGAAGCGGCGACTTCAGCTGCTCGGCAAGTCGTAGCGGCACGCTCTGTGAGCCCTCGACGAAGCGCTCCTGTTGAGCGCCGCCCTTGACGTCAATAAGGGCTGAGAAGGATCCCGCTGCCGAGGTGTAGGCAAGCGCGTGAAGCAGCGAGATGTCGGCCGGTTCGGCGCCCCAGATCACCTCCGCGGCAATCTCAAACATCAGCGGCGCGCCGGAGGTTGCCGTGTTGCGCGCAAACCAGGAACCGAGCGTCTGACGATCCCACCGCTCGGCCGACTTCGCCGCCCAAGGCTCGGCCGGATCAACCGAACGCGCCATCCGTTCAAAGCGCAGCTGGGCTTGGCCGACGTCGGCGAGAACGGCCGGGTTGACTCGCGGAATCGTTCCCTCGTAGCGAACCGCCTTGCCGTTCCAGTCGATCAGGTTGTCGCCCTCGTCGTAGGTGGCGTGACGCTGAAGACCGAGCTCGTCGGCGAGCGCGTTGATCTTGTACTGCGTCGGCCCAACCCATTCGCCACCGATCTCGGTCACCTGATCGCCGATCGGCAGTGGTTCGTTGAGGAGCCTGCCGCCAACGCGATCGCGCGCCTCGCAAACGATTACCGAAAGACCCTTCGCTTCAAGCTCGCGCGCAGCTACAAGGCCAGCCAAGCCGGCGCCGACAACGATTACATCGGCATCGTTCTGAGCTGAATCGCCGTTCATCACTTGATTGAACCACTTGCGGCAACTTCAGAGCGGCGCGCCAGCAAGCGGCGTGAGAACGGGTCGGCAAAGCGCGTCGCAAGCGAACCGATCAGCGCTAGGGCAAGCACGTAACCGGCGGTTACAGGGCCGATCCGCGCGTCGACGCCGGCGGCAACGGCCAGCGAGGCGATCACGATTGCAAACTCGCCGCGTGGAATCAGCACCGTCGCAGCACGCAGCTTCGCTGAAAGACGGCCCCCGGCGCGGGAGGCCACGTACCAGCCGGTCAGCATTTTGCCGGCGATCCCGGCGGCGCAGAGCAGCGCCACCCAGCCGATCTCAGGCAACAGGCCACCGAGGTCGATCTGCAAGCCGAAGAAGACGAAGAAGGCAGCGGCAAAAAGGTCGCGCAGCGGTGCCAGCGTGCTGCGCGTGCGGTCGGCGAGGCGACCGGAGACGACGATCCCAACGAGGAAGGCGCCAACCGCCGCCGATACCTGCACCAGCTCAGCTAAACCGGCTACGAGCAGTGTCACGCCGAGCATCATCAAGACGAGCGATTCCCCGGCCGCAGACCCGAAGGCCCGTTCAGCGTGCGAGGCGCCGCGAACGGCGAAGAAGAGCACGAGCGCAACGACGGCGAGCGCAACGGCCATCGAACCGAGCGC